>WAPE01000057.1 GCA_015520865.1 Candidatus Iainarchaeum sp. | reverse complement strand
CAGATATACCTGTTCCTATCAGTTCTGGTGGTTCTACTGCTACCGCGTCCGGATTTAGATCACTCACGGCTTTCCCTACCGTTGGATCGTTCGCGCAGACGACGGAAGTGAGCCCATTTTTCTTTAAGAGATTTAGTGCTGTCTCTATCTCATCTATCCTCATTCTCTTCTCGGAATGGTTGAGCAACGATCCAATAGAACCGGCATCCTTTATAGCTTCCGCCGTTACGCTGCCGGTCCTTGCACCCGGCTCAACGGGGTCTACGTGCTGCGCAAAGACAGGTATCTCCACCGAGGCCGTTACCTCCCTGAGATCGATCGTCTGGGGAGCCACCCCTATGAGAACGCCCGTTTCCTTCCAGACCTCCTCTGCGGCCCTTGCTATCTCTATTGCTCTCCTTCCAAGGGCCTCCCTATAGGCTTTAAAGTTAACGATTATCCTCGGGAGCTCCATTCAGGACCACCTCCATCTTCTTTGAAAGAGTCTCGAAGCTTTTTTCGTCCTTTCCTTCCCAGAAGACCCTCCACAGGCCGGGTTCGGTTTTCGAAGGCCTTATGACAACCCTTCCGTCTTCTGTTCTCAGATCGAAGCCATCGATGGTAATAACCTCTTCTGGATCAAGCTCCGATACAATCCTCTGAACGATTTCTTCGCTTAGCTTGTAGGACCTTACAGGGCTCCTTGGTGGAGGAACGTAATTCGTCGAGAAAGAGCCTCTTCCTACTTCCAATACCTTGAAGAACGCGTAGAGGGGGTCGTCGATGTAGTTGAACTCCCTGAAGCCCATATGACCGGAGTATTCGGTGAAGAAGGCAAAGGATTTGTCCCTAGCCATCTCCTTTATGAGTACCCTTCCTGTGGGGGTTCGAATGACCTTTATTCCGAGATCCCTTAGAAACTCCTCGAGCTTCAAGGGCATGGTAACCTCGAGGGCTACCACCTTTCCAACCTCTCCGTTTTCTGCGAGAAACGCTACCACTTCATCGGTTCCGAGGATCCTATCCCTATACTTCACTACGAGCCGGTCTCCATCGCCATCAAGCAAAACTCCCCACTCCGTTTTGAGCTTCAGGATATCCTTCTGGCTCTCTGGAAGAAGCGGGTTCGGCGGATGGTTTGGAAACCTCCCATCGGGAACCCCATTTATTACCTTCAGGTCGAACTTTTCCTTCAGGAGATTTGTTAGCAGGTATCCAGCCCCGTTGGACGGATCGAACCCCAACGAAACCTTGGGCACCTCGAAGGAGCGGTAGAACTCAAAGTAATCCTTGATAGGGTCGAGGAAAAGATGCTCTTTGAAGGAGCCGGCAGGTTTTAGCTTTCCATATGCTTTGGCAAGCCTCCTTATCTCTTCGGGTGACCAGTCTCTTCCGTCGGCATGAACGGGTTTTACACCGTTGTACTCCGGGGGGTTGTGGGAAGCGGTGATCTGGAGGACCTCCATTCCTTCCTTCCAGGCCGAATAGTAGGCCATCGGTGTGGTTGTAATGCCTAGGTCTTCTATTTCACCTCCGAAGCCCAGGGACAGATGAAACCTCAGTGCATCGGAGGAGAATCGAGCATCCCGCCCGATTCCTACCTCTCCTTCGATGAGATCCCGGAACGCGGCCCCTAGGAGCTCTGCCCTTTCTGGATCGAGATCCTTCCCCCAAATCCCTCTGATATCATAAAACTGGAACATCTTAGGCTCTCCCGTAGTCATCTTCCAACCTCTCTATATCATTTTCGTCGAGGATCTCTCCCTTCCAGACCTCTACTATCCTTACTCCTCCCTTTCCTCCTTCTATTCGGTGTTTCACGGCCCGTGGAACAAAAACGACGTCTCCCTCCTTCACTTCCCTTCGGCTCTCCCCTACTTGGATCTTTCCGTTTCCTTCTACGACGATCCAGAACTCTTCCCGATGGTGATGAAGCTGTAGGCTCGTTCTTCTTCCTTCCTCGATGAAGAGCTCTTTAACGACAAAGTTCTCCCCTTTCCCAAGGACTCTGAACCAGCCCCATGGTCGCCTCTCCATGTGCTTATAACGTTGACCTTCTTTATTAGCATTCCTTCTCTTTCTTTGGTAAATTCCTTATTCTAAGCCACTCGAATGGAAGAACGATTAGGAATACGACAATGGAAGCGATCTCTTCGAGGATGGAGAAGACTGCCAGTGCTACTATGATAAGGAAAAGATAAAGGTTCTTCATGAGAAGGGATAACTTCGGGTTTTGCTCCACCAACAACATCAACGTTTTCTCGTCGAGCTTTGGTTGATTCTTCTGTAGGGACTGTTTCAACGTATCCTTCAGCGTTTCCTTTATCATCTTCAGTTCTTGGATTGCGTTCTGGAGGATGAGGTTTCTCTCGGAGGGTGGAAGGTTGTTCCACTCTGGAACGTTTTGTTTTAGATTAGCTACGAGGTAATTTACCTCTTGGGGCGTCACGGTGGCTGGAAACATCTTGTCAATGATTTGGGCTAGGGTTTGGGGGGATGGAGAGAAGGAGTTTGCCCAGTTTACGGCTTCCTTGATGAATAGGCTGTTGTAGTATTGGGCGTTTGGCAAGATAACTGCGGTGACGATGATCAGAAAGACCAATGTTGCAATCCCCCTTTCCGCGCGGATCTTCCCCCAGACTTCGCCGATTCTCTCGGGTTTCTTTCCGAAGAGCATAACACCCGAGATGATCAGAGAGATCACAGAGAGATCGTCGAGCTGGAAGAACTTCAGCATGAGGATCGATAGCAAGACCAATATAATCCAAAGAGCTACGAATAGCCTTCTATCTTCCACAAGTGATGTGATGAATAACCCTAGAATCGTCAGGGTGATTATGGCAAAGGTTTCGATCCACACGGGAACGGCTGTTAGTGTATTCACCTTTACGAGGCTCTCCAAGGGAAAGTTTACTGAGGTAGCCAAGAGAATGGCCCCTACGACGATTACAACCCCGACGAGCCCCTTAATCACGTCGTAGACGAGTTTCTCCTCCATATCATCACCTATGGGCGTAGTAAAGCGTGATCTTTTCTCCGTGGTTCCTCCAGACCCTAGCGAAGTATAGACGATCGAGCTGGACAACTTCACCATCCTTCAATCCCTGGGCCCAGAACTCGATGGGTCCAAGGACCCTTCTCCCGTCTGGGAAGAGTACTTCTCCCGTTATGGACCCTTCCTTCTGGAAGGGAACCCATTGGATCTTTCGCTCTTTACCTACCTCCGTTCCGTCAAATCGAGCCACCACCTTGTCTTCTCCTCTCTCTACAACCTCTACGTTGTAGAGGTACTTCAATCGGAACCGGTCTTCTACGTCCCTTCTATCTATCCAGAAGCGCTGGATCCCTTCCTTGAGCCGGTAAACCCTTTCTCCCATATCTACGTCTGGGTGCCAGGGAATCCTCGCTTCCACCGTCGGAGCTCCCTCTACCTCTAGAAGTATGGGATCTTCAACAAAGAATACCCTTTTGGCCCTTTTGTCGATGATCTGCCGGTTGATCCCATAGATTATGTCCATCTTTACTGTAATGTCTGTTTTCTTCGCTCCAATACTTTCGAAGAACTTCCTTAGGGCTTCCGGTGTTATTCCACGGTTTAACAAAGCCCTTACAGTCAGGGTTCTTGGATCGCCCCAGCCCTCGATCGTTCCCTCTCTGAGGGCTGTTCTTATCCTTCTCTTGCTTAACCCCACGGCGAACTCGCTTTCTTCTATCTTCAGCCTTCCGAAGGCAATGATGATGGGTGTTTTCAGGCCGAGGTACTCCTGGATCGTTCTCTGTACCTTTCCGTTGTTTTCGTGGTCCTTTCCGCGGAGGATGTGGGTGATTCCAAGGGTTGCGTCGTCTATGGCCGAGGCAAAGTTGTACATCGGATAAACGTTGAACTTCCAACCCCTCCTTGGGTGCGGAACGTTGTCTATCACTCTGGCTATTCCTGGATCCCTAAGAACGGGGTTTGGATGGGCCGGATCTACCTTCAAGAAGAAGGCCACTTCTCCTTCTTCAAACTCTCCTTCGAGGGTTCTATCGAGTATCTCCAGGTTTTCCTCGGGACTTCGATCCCTTCCCTCCAAGGGAAGCTTCTCCCTCCGCTTCCTGTTTATCTCTTCCGGCGAGTCGAAGGAAGCGTAGGCCTTCCCCATCTCCAGGAGCTTCCTCAGATAATCGAGATAAACCTCTAGGCGATCCGATTGATACACGATACGGTTGGGTTTTATTCCCACAGCTTCGAGATCCTCCTTTATTGCTTCATAGTAGGGAAGCTTTGCCTTGTAAGGGTTCGTGTCGTCAAAACGAAGGATGAAGGTTCCCTCGTACATCTCGGCGTAGAGGTAGTTTGCCATGGCCGCCCGGAGGTTTCCGAGGTGGATATAACCCCCTGGTTCGGGCGCAAAACGAAGAACCACCTTTCCTTTTTCTGCGTTGGGAAGCGGAGGCAGTCCCTCCCTTTCCTTCCTCTTTACCTCGTAAGAAAACTGCTCCATTTCCTTCTTCTGGGTTTCTAGGTCCATTCCGTTGACCTTTTCAACGACCTCCTTTACGATGGCGGCGATCTGCTTCGCAAAAACCTTCAGTGACGGATCTTCCGCTATTACCTTCCCTATGACGGCTCCAACGTTCGCCTTTCCACCGTGTTCTACGGCATTCTTTAGGGCATACTTGTAGGCGAGCTCCCTTATCCTTTCCTCGTCCACGGATTTAGAAATGTATTAAGCCTTCTTAAAGGGAGGCCTCCAATTTCTAACTATGGCACTAAAGGACCTAGCTGCTGATCGTGTAAAGAAGTTCAAGGAGCTCCTGAAGAGGGGGATCGATCCCTTCAAGAAGAAGCGCTTCGAGGTTACAGGAAAGTCTGTCGACATTCGTGAGCGGTTTGCCTACTTGGATCCCGGCGAGGAAACGGAGGAAGAGTTTTCCCTCGCCGGAAGGATCATGGGAAAGAGGATTCACGGGAAGATCGCCTTCGTGGACCTCCTAGACGAAGAGGGTAGAATCCAGCTCGTTTTTCGTTCCGATGTCACGAAGAACTTCGAGCTTCTTGATCTCCTTGACCGCGGAGATATCGTTGGGGTAAGAGGAAGGGTCATAAAGACAAAGAGAGGGGAGGTCAGCGTCCTCGTAGAGGAATTTGAAGTTCTTTCCAAAGCTCTACGACCGCTTCCAGATACGTGGTATGGTTTGAGGGACGTGGAACGACGATACCGTGAACGCTACGTCGATCTTATACTCAATCCCGAAGTCCGGGAGCGGTTCCTTAAGATTCACGAGGCCCTTCTCGAAACGAGAAAGTTCTTCAACGAGAAGGGTTTTATCGAGGTTCTGACCCCCATTTTGCAGCCTATCTACGGTGGAGCCTTCGCCCGACCCTTCAAGACCCACCACCACTTCCTCAATATGGATATGTACCTCCGGATCGCCCCAGAACTCTACCTTAAACGACTCATTGTAGGAGGTTTTGAGAAGGTTTACGAGGTATCGGTTAACTTCCGAAACGAAGATGTCGATGCCACACACAACCCGGAGTTCTACCAGGTGGAGGCCTACTGGGCCTACGCAGATTTTAAGGATATGATGGACCTTGCAGAGGACTATATAACCCACCTCGTCAGGAAACTCCACGGAACACACACAATCGAGTGGATGGGGACCGAGATCGACTTCCGTAAGCCATGGGAGAGGATGAGAATGGTCGATGCAATACGGGAGTTTGGCGGCCCCGACGTAGAAGGAATGAAGGAAGAGGATGTTATCAAGTACGCACGGGACCTTGGATACGATGTGGTTAGGTACGGAGAGGCCCTTGAAAAACTTTTTGACCACTACGCAGCTCCCCACATTGTTAATCCTACCTTCATCACCCACTACCCCGTCGATATATCTCCCCTGGCTAAGCGGAGTGAGGATCCGAGATACGTGGAGCGCTTCGAGCTCTTCATTAAGGGCATGGAATTTGCTAATGCCTACTCCGAGCTGAACAACCCCATCGAGCAGTATAAAAGATTTAAAGAGGAAGAGGAACTTCGGAAGATGATAAAGAAGGAAGGTCTGGAGTATCAGCCCATGGATAAGGATTTCGTAAGGGCTTTGGAGTATGGTATGCCGCCGACGGGAGGCATTGGTATCGGTCTCACCCGTCTCTTCATGGTTCTGACGAACGCAGAAACGATCAAGGAGGTCATCCTCTTCCCGGCGATGGCGCCAGAAAAGGATATCCAGCTTATCGTAGAGATGTTCCCGGAGTTGCTGGAGCTCTATGACTAAGCCTATAGCTCTTCTGGTTTCACAGTTTTCCACTTTCCTGTGAAGTCCTCGTCAAGTGTTAGGATTGGCTCTTTAAGTTTTCTTGCTAGCCACAGGTAGGAAGCGTCGTAGAAAGATAGATCCGTCTCTTTTGAGAGAAAGAAAACCTCGACGAAGTTTGGTTCGATAATCTCAAACGTGTTTTTTACTACATCAAGGAGGGCAGAAAGCTCTTTTTC
>WAPE01000056.1 GCA_015520865.1 Candidatus Iainarchaeum sp. | reverse complement strand
TACCTCCGGAGAACGCGTACTTCATGATCTTCCTTCTAATCGTTTCCCTATCGTCCGTTAGCCAGATGACCTTTTCCTCCGTTCCGCCTGTTGTGCTCATCTTCCCCGTTGGGGATTCCAGGCTCGGCATGAACTTCGAGAGAAGCCCCGCCGTCTTGACAAGGCCTAACTTCTCCGCTACGTCGCGCGCTACCCTTATATAGGGATCCTGGTCCACGGCAACGGGAACCAAAACCCTATGGGGGCCCAGGATGAGCTGAGGAAGGTAGAGGTGAACCATCTGGACCGCCGGGTAAAACACCCAACCTACGTTGGACTCGTTGGTTAATCCAAAGACTGCTCGCATCGTCGAAAACGTCACTCGCTTCGCCACGATAACCGCTGGCTTGTAAAGGAGTGTATCCTCAAGATCGATAACGATCCTTGTTTTTTCTGGATTAAAACCGACCGATAGAATATCTACGAGATTATCCTTCTTGAATGCTTCCGCATCCTTGATCTTTAGCTTTCTCTTCACTAGGTACTTCTCATCGTCGGAGATGGGTACGAGTACAAAGGCTCCAAGCTTCTCCTGGAACCATTTTGCTGCATAGAAGGGAAGGATGTGGCCTAGGTGCATCCTTCCAGAGGGACCCCTTCCCGTTACGATGGAAATCTGCTTTCCTTCTTCCCAATCCTTGACGAAGAGATCGAAGTCCCTATGTGCATAGAAATAGCCCCTACGCAGCGGAAGCAAGACAGGCTCCGGCAGCTTTCTTACGATCGAAGGATCCAGCGGTTTTGCTCCGAATTCCTCCAAAAGCTTCTCGTAGTCTACCTCACCTTCCACTTCCCAGGGTGTGACCTTGAAGTCTGCCACGGAGAGAAAGATGCGCCGAGAAGAATTAAAGGGGTTAGGTTAGTTGTGGATCCCAAAAAGCGTCTGGGCCCGGGGGAGAGGTTCCCCATCCCCGCGGCCGTCCAACGGTACCGGCTTTGATTCGCCCACCGAAACGGCCCGAAACGCTCCCGGCGCGAGGAACGCCCCGGTACCGCCTCGGATGGACGGCGCCTGCCGGCCCTTCGGTCCTCCGCGGGGGTAGGGTTACCCCTCGATTCCGAGAGGCCCGTGTTGGAACGGAGACGGTCACGGACTAAAGGGAATTTCTCCCTCCCAGATTGTCCGCAACCGTCTATCGGACCTCACGGTTACCTCCCGGAACCACCGAAGGGCAATTTCCCTTCGGCCACCCGGTTTACCCCGCACCACTACGGATGCTTTCCTTATTAATAAACGTTTCGGTTCGAATTTAGTACTAAAAAGTGAAAAAGAGAAAGAATCAAAACCTCCACCTCAATGCCTCTGCAACTCTTTTAACCGCCAAGCGATAGGCTCCTTCTCTGAGCTTCGTGAGATCTTCAGATTCCTCCTTCACATCCTTGTAAGCCGTCTTCATCTTTTCTGATAATTTTCTCTTCACCTCTTCCTCTTTCCAATACTCTCCGGTCCTGTTCTGGACCCATTCGAAGTAGGATACCGTTACACCTCCGGCGTTTGCTAGAACGTCCGGAACAACCACGACTCCCTTCTTCTGAAGTATTCTGTCGGCCTCTGGCGTTGTTGGACCGTTTGCAAGCTCTAAAATCACCTTAGCTTTTACTTCCTCGACATTCTTCTCTGTTATGACGTTCTCGATGGCTGCAGGAACAAGGAGGTCCACGTCAAGGGTTAGTAGCTCCTCGTTGCTTATCCTTCTTGCTCCCTCGTAGTTGATGACGCTTCCCGTTTCCTTCTTCGTTCTTAGAACCTCTTCGATATCTAGTCCATCGGGGTCGTAGATCCCTCCCTTTGAATCGCTCACTGCGATAACCTTCCAGCCAGCTTCTGATGCCAATCTAGCGAAGTTGCTACCGGCGTTTCCGAACCCCTGGATGGCCACCGTCGGTTTTTCTAGATCTACATCTCTGAGAACTTCTTCAACCACGTAGAAGCCTCCCAGAGCCGTGGCAATATCCCTAACGAGGGAACCGCCTAGAGAAATCGGTTTTCCCGTTATGAAGCCCGGTTCCTTTCTTCTGACAATCGTTTCGAACTCGTCGAGCATCCAGGCCATGATCTGGGGGTTTGTATAAACATCTGGGGCTGGGATATCCTTATCAACTCCGAAGGCTTCTGCAAAGGCTCTAACGTAGGCTCTGCTAAGTCTTTCGAGCTCGTTTCTGCTGAGCTCCTTTGGGTTAACTGCAACTCCTCCCTTTCCTCCTCCATAGGGTATATTTACCACGGCGTTCTTTATCGTCATCCAGAACGCCAAGGCAGTCACTTCTTCCTCTGTGACGTTCGGATGGAACCGTATTCCTCCCTTCGCCGGACCTCTGGCTGTGTTGTACTGGACCCTATAGGCTGGAAACGTTCGAATGGTCCCGTCATCCATCTTGATCGTTAACGTTGCCTTATAGACCTTTTCGGGTTTGGAAAGAACTTCGATGATCCAGTCTTCCACGCCGGCAGACCTCCCTACCTCCCGAAGGAACGCCTGAATCTTCTCCATCATGCTCCCACCGTAAGAATTAACGGTGTGAAAGCGTTAAAGTAGCTGACTTCTATCCGCGTAGTTCACAGTGTACTTCTTTGGCTTAAGAACGGAGAGGAGGTACCTCCAGGCAGCCCAAGGATCCGTGTGCTCTCCGCAGGTATAGATGTCAACCGTCGCGTAGTTGTACTCCTTCCAGGTATGGATCGCTAGGTGGCTCTCATCGACAAGGATGATGACAGAAACCCCTCCCTTCTCTCCAGGGATCTTCCAAGCTCTTGACTCAATAACAGTAGCTCTGGCCTTTCTGACGGCTTCTAAAGCTTCCTTTTCCAACCATTTCTCATCCTCAAAAGCTCTTCTATCCTCGATTCCATAGAGGCTCCCGAAGACGTGCTTTCCGACAATCCTGTCCATCTTCAAAACCTTCCTCGGAACTTCTTAAACTTTTTATCCCCAGATTCTTTCCGTGGACACGGCGAATTCCCTTCCCATCCTCTGGATCGAAAAGCTCGTTTCTGTTGTAAAGAGATGGAAAAACAGTGGCAGTCTTCGAGACAAAAACGGCTACGTGGAGCGATTATTTTCCCTCGTCCAGCAGATGAAGTATTCCTACCTCGAACCCGACGAGATCACCGAAAGGTTCGTCAACGAGATGAAACGTATCGTGGATGCAATCGTTTCGCTCCCGTTAACCGAAAAACAGCGACGATTTGTTTCTTATCTAGGAGAGGAGATCGAGGATCTTCCACGGAAGTTAAAACTCAATCCCTCTGAACCCTTTCAGGTTTTCCGCTATCGGTTCGTGACCATAACGTCTGTTTCGAAGCATCCGAGCTTGGATCTGAAGGTAACCCGTGTTAGGGACCGGTACGGTGTCGAACGAACGGTGGTAACCAACGTGAAGGATGTAAAAGAGGGAAGGAACGCTCTCATCGTTCTTCTTCCGCCGAAAGAGTTCGACGGGGTTTGGAGTGAAGGAATGTTCGTCAAGTTCGACGTTTCCCAACCTTCCGAGGTAAGCGTTGAAGATCTTCGCCACCTTGACGCCTATTTTAACCTCGACAGTTACTAAACCACACCGCTAGCCTAATAAAGGAGAAGGGGCTTTTCTTCCCGTGGAGGAGATCCGGTCCACATGCATGTTCTGCGGTGTTGGGTGTAGACTCCGCTACCTTGTCGAAAATGGCAAGATCGTTAGGGTCCTTCCAGATCCAGAGGATCCGGCTTCCTGGGGAAAACCCTGCGTCAAGGGATTATCGCTTTCGGGTATTAATAGCCTCGATCGGGTTACTTCACCCCTTGTTCGTGGTAGCGACGGCCTAGAAAGGGTTTCTTGGGACTATGCCCTCGACCTCGTTTCAGAAGTTCTCGACAACACGGATCCTGCCCTTACCCTCTGGGTGGGCTCCGGAGAGATTACCAACGAGGACAACTACGCCATCCAGAAGTTCGCCCGAGAAGTGATCGGCTCGGAGAATGTCGATTCCTGCGCAAGACTTTGCCATGCTCCTACGGTAAAGGTTTTCTCTGAAATGTTAGGCATAGGGGCTTCCCCTGGTTATATGGATGATGTTAAGGACGCGGATCTCATTCTCATCGCCGGAACGAATCCAGCTTCCAACTATCCGGCTCTTTTTGCTAGGATGATGGGAAAGAACCTCGCCGTGGTCTCTTCCTGGATTAACGATACGATGAAGTTCGCTAGGCTTAAGGCCGTCGTGAAACCGGGTACCATCGTCTTCTTCCTTGCCGGAATCCTCCACCTTCTTATCGAAGAATACGGTTATAGAAAGGATTACCCCGGGTTTAACGAGCTCCGCGAGAGCGTCAAAGTTTATACACCAGAAACCGTCGAGAAACTCACGGGAGAGCCCAAGGAAACCCTTCGGGCCTTCGCTGACGCGATTCATGCCTCCGAAAACCTTGCTGTTATGCACGGTATGAAGATCACTCAGACGTTCCACGGAAGCGATGGCGTGGCTGCAATTACTGCAATTGCCCTCTTAAAGGACGGCAAGATCGTCACGAACAGGGGAAAGATAAATATCCAGGGTGCCGGGGACGTTGGAGTGGTTCCTGGCCCAGGAGGCATCGATATGGTGGAGGGGATGGTTCTCCATCCAGTAAGGTTTGCCTATGTCTCCGTTATGAACCCTGCCCGGTCCCTTCCTTGGTTAGAAAGGGCCTGGGAGAACATGAAGAAGATGTTCATCGTACACGCAACACCCTATTACAACGAAACCAGCGAGTTCGCCGACGTCATTCTTCCAACTCCCCTCCTCATCGAGAGGGACGGGACCGTAACGACGGGGGAACGTAGAGTAAGAAGGGTCTTTCCTGTGGTCCCGCCTCCCGGTTCCTCGAAGCCTGATTGGGTTCTTTTGAAGGAGTTAGTAGCTAGCTTTGGTGTGGAGTGGAAGTGGAACTCCTGGGTCGATGTTTTCCGGGAGATCGTCTCGAAGGTATCCGGCTATAGCAAACTAAGCGTAGAAAAAGCCGTTAAAGGTGAGGATCAGTTTGCTGACAAGGAGATAAAGTGGAAGCGATTCCGTCCCATCCGTGGAAGGATCGTCGACTATCCTGGATATCCCTATCGCCTCGTTACTGCCAGATCCTACTTCCAGTTCAACACCGGAGACGTTACCATGAAGATCGATCTTCTTCGAAAGCACGTCGACGAGTACTTCCTCATGAACCCTAAGGATCTGGAGTCCCTCGGTTCCCCCTCTGAGGTCCTCCTCGTTTCTCCTGTGGGAAAGCTAAGGGTAAGGGTCAAATCCGATCCGCGGGTTCCAAGAAAAACGATCGTGGGCAAGTTCTACTACGGAGAGATCCCCGTAAATGTTCTAACACCCCCAGATACCGACCCAGAAACGAACATACCTCCCTACAAGGCAATTCCCGTTCGTGTAGAACCCCTCGACAGCTCTACTTAAAAACAACGGGAACCTATTTGTATTGAGGTGGTGGTAAAATGTCCGAGGTCCCCGCCGAAGAATATAGGGAATACATTCTAAGACTCTTATATTTGGCCAAGAAGGCGATGGAAAAACGCAGACCGCTTTTTGAGAGCAGGTTGAGGCAGGTTGAGTATTACATCAGCCTGATGGAGGGCGGGAAGTACCTACCTAAGGTCTATGAGAAGTACCTACCTAAGGTCTATGAGAAGTACCTACCTAAGGTCTATGAGGTAGAACCTGGCCATAAGATCTATTGGCATGGTAAGAAAGAGTTTGCTCCGTATACGTTGATATTAAAAGATAGGGTCTTTCATCGTCAGGGAAAATTGAGTGGGAAAGCGATAAGATACATAAGGGAGAGGGGTTCCACATAATCGGCAGACCTGTCGGGCTAGACGCTGGTTACATCGCTGTTAAAACTACAGGTTACCTTAGCGGGGCTCAGAAAGCAAGTACGCGAATATTGGCTTGGGAAGATCCTCTGGTATCCCGTTTCCATGGCATTTTAGCACCCCATCCGGAAAAAGAAGGAAAGTTTCTCTACGTTCACTTCGGGAGAAACCCACCTAAGATAGTAAAAGAGGAACAGGGGCCGAGAACAAGGAAAAAACCAAGAGAAATGAGGTAATTACTTCACGATGATGGCCGGCCGGAAGGG
>WAPE01000055.1 GCA_015520865.1 Candidatus Iainarchaeum sp. | reverse complement strand
GGATTACTGGGGTTTCCTTGTTATGCAGATGATGCAGGCCGCTCAGCAGGCCTCGGGTTCTACTCCTCAATCTTGATGGATCCCGTTGGACAGCTCTGGGCGGCTGTCCTTACGAGCTCCTCGTCTCCAGACTCTACCTCTTCCTTTATGGCTTCGCTCTTTCCATCGTCACCGATCTTGAAGTACTTGGGCGCAATGGCAACACAAACGCCACAACCGATGCAGGTTTCTTTGTCTACATGAACCTTCATGCTACTATCACCCCTTTTCTTTATTTAAGTCTTCCTTTTCTTCCTCCTTCTTCTCGTCCTTCACGCCGAGCTTGAGCTTCGCTTCTTCGCTCATCATGGAGGGATCCCAGGGTGGATCAAAGGTGAGCTCGATGATAACGTCGGGATAGCCAAGCTCCTTTATCTTGTGGTCTATCATCGCGTTGATTATGGGCCCTACGGGGCACATAGGTGTTGTCCAGGTCATAACAATCTTAGGTAGGTTGTTCTCCCATCCAAGGTCGTAGATAAGCCCCAGATCGACGATATTCATCCCTACCTCGGGATCCGTTACTTCCTTCAACGCCCTCAGGATTTCCTTCAATTTTGGATCCTTCACCTGCTCCTCGGAGGTTATGCTCATGGGTATAATGATGACTTAACGGTGTTAAAAATCCTTCCCTCCCCTAGAGATCCAGCGTCACCTGGGCGTACCTTCCTCTTTCAGTTTCCCCAACCTCTAAAAGATGGTAGGAAACCGCCTTTACCTCGCCCTCGGGCTGATGTTTCCTAGGATCGATCCTTTCTCCACAGGCCTTCCCCTTTATTATCCATCTTCCATCTTTCTCCTCTACTTTCACGTCAAACTCCGAGAAAGCCAGGTTTTCGGCGTCCTTGAATACAAGAAGTCCGTTGAGAAAGTCAATGACGAGATCCTCCAACGTTTCGGACTCTACCTCTATCTCGCGGCACTCCCTTGGTTCTACCTTCGAGATGTCTAACATAGCGGCGAAGAGGGCCTTTCCAAGGTTCGAGAAGACCTCGTTCCAGGTCTTTCCGTAGGCTCTGACGATGACGTCGGCTGTGTGATCCAGGAGCTCGTACACGTTATTAAGGATTCCCCCTTCATCTTTAAACGTGAGGGTTCGCTGGAGGATCCTTGGAGGGGAGTGGAAGGAGGACGAGTGGAAGGAAGAGCCGCTGGAGATGGTCATGCGCCGCCTCAATCTCTCTCCCGAGGAATACATCCCCTCCGTCAACGGAAAGGTGGTTCCCCACGATTACGTTCCTAAAGAAGGCGACGAGGTAACCTTTGTTCCGGTGGTATCAGGTGGCTAAGTGTAGTATCTGCGGCAAGGAAGCTGTTTACTGTGCCAAGTACGAGGGCCGTTGCTACTGCCGGGAGCACTTCTTGAGGTGGTTTGACAGCCGGGTTAGAAGAACGATTCGGCGCTTCAACTTCTTCGGAAAGAGGGAACACATCGTTGTTGCTGTATCTGGAGGAAAGGACTCACTCTCGGCTTTGCACTACCTTTACCACCTTTCCCGTCGGGTTCCAGGATGGAAGCTCTCCGCCCTTCTTATCGATGAAGGGATCGAGGGCTACCGAGACGAAACGATCAAGGACTTCCTCAGGGTTGTTAATGAGCTAGGAGTCGACTACAGGATCGTTTCCTTCAAGGAAGAGATCGGTTACACCCTTGACGAGCTCGTGAGGCTCGGCTACGAGCGAAACCTCCCCTACAAACCCTGTACTTACTGTGGTGTCTTCCGAAGGTACCTTCTGAACAAGCACGCCCGGGAGATGGGCGGAACGGTCCTAGTTACTGCCCATAACCTCGATGACGTTGTTCAAACGTTCCTCCTCGACCTTTACCGTGGTGACACGAAGAAGATTCCTCGGCTGGGTCCGGTAACCGGCGTTTCGTCCCACCCGAAGTTCATCCGTCGGGTGAAGCTCTTCTACGAGATCCCCGAGAAGGAGGTCGTAGTTTACGCTCTTCTCAACGGAATCTACCCTTCAACCTTCGTCGAGTGTCCTTATGCTCGGTTTTCTCCCCGCTGGGAGATCAGGAAGTTCATAAACAGGATGGAAGACCTTTATCCGGGCTCCAAGTACATGCTCCTCAAATCCCTCCTTGACCTCGTCGAAAAGCTGAAGGACAAGTACAAGGAAACCCCCAAGACATGCAAGATCTGTGGAGAACCATCTTCGGGAGAGATCTGCCGAGCGTGTCAGTTAAAAATGGAACTGGGCATCTTGGATGTGAAACTATGAACCCATTTGCCGAAATAGAGGACTATATGAGGACTGTCT
>WAPE01000054.1 GCA_015520865.1 Candidatus Iainarchaeum sp. | reverse complement strand
GTACGCCAAGTATAGGAGGCTTGCAAAGATAAAGTGGGGGATCGTAGATGTTCAAGCTCAAGGAGATAAAGAAAGTTGAAGCGGAAGTATTAGTAACCGGTCTGCCGGGTTTTGGCCGTGTGGGTCACGTAGCTGCTAACTACCTCGTCGACAAGATGGGATTGGAACCGATAGCTTACCTACACTCCCACTACTTCCCTCATATGGTGATCGTCGACGAAAAAGGGATCATCCGGATGCTCAACAACGTATTTTACTACGTAGAAGCAAAACGACCTTTCATCTTGCTAACTGGAGACGTCCAGCCGTCTATTGCTCCAAACAGCTCACCTGAACCACAACATCGCTACGCAGAGTTCGTTTTGGACTACGCGATAAAGCACGGTGTTAAGGAGATCTATACAATGGCTGGTATTGACATCGGTCCGAACAGGTTTACCAAAGGTACAGGCCTAGTATGCGCCGCTACAGAGGAATCGCTTATAGAAGAGCTTTCAAAGCACGGTTGCGAAGTGGATAAGGGTGGATCGATCTCAGGCATAGCGGGACTCCTTCTGGGATATGCAAAGGAGGCCGGTCTGAAGGGTGCCTGCATAATGGGTAAAACCAGCGGTCAGATGACGGCCCATGGAGATCCTGGAGCGGCTGCTGAGGTATTGAAGCTCATGCAGAAACTTCTAGGATTCGAGATCGATGTGAAGGAGCTAGAGGACTCCAATAAAGAGATCGAGAAGGTCGTAAGGGGTCTTATGACACCTCCGCCGCAGCCTCCAAGGGAGGAGCGTCCCGAAAAGCTAGACTACATTATCTAACTACCCTGCGATGAAGGCAACGGTTATCTTTCCAACGATGAACATAAGATACGCTAATAAGAGAAAGATTGGGGCGATAAGGGCCCCGCTAGATACCTTCCCCTCCCGAATGATGGCTGCCATAACCCCGGCCAACAACGACTCGATGATAACGAAGAGGAGAAGGATGAACTCTAAACTCTTTACTGCTGCCTGTTTCTGGAGAAATAATTGCTCCGAAAGGTTTCCAGACGCAACGAGGGCCTTCCCCATGTTCATCATAAAGTTCGTTATGCCTACAGCAACTCCCATGAGAAACGGGCCTAGGATGGCGGCTGAAACGGCTAGGAACATGAACTGCATGGCGGTTCTAGCACGCCTCTCCCTTCTAACTTGGTAGAGTTTCCTTATATCGTCTGCTATCTGGTCCAAAACGTCTGCTACCTTTCCACCGGTCCGTATAGCGTCATTTATGATAACGGCAACCTTTTCAAGGAAAGGTGATTCTACCCTTAGAACGAGGCTCTCAAGGGCTGCGGAAAACGATTTGCCGCTTTCCATCTCCTTTAACATCCGTGAAAACTCCTTGGACAGCGTTCCGTAATCAGATACGGCTATTTCCCTTACTGCTACCTCGAAGGTTCCACCTGATCGAAGGACCGAGGCCATTTGGCGTAGTGCCTCCGGGAGGTTTTCCTCTACCTCATCAATCCGTTTCTTTCCGAGGTAGTAGGGAACTCCTGCAATAAGGTCGGCAAAGAGGAGCATTACAACGAAGTAAAGAAGGTTGTAGGTGATGAAGGAAAGTGCTATACCCGCGAGAAGTACAATGAGGGACAACCCTATGAGTACTCTACCAGGTACCCTTATTCCCGAGTATGAGACGATCCTCTCGTAGGATTCTAGCATTCAATCACCCAGCGGATCTGTCTTTTTCACGAATAGTATCATGATGAGCATGAAGATAGGGATCCCGATGATGTAGATGGAAATAAGCAGGGATTCTGGCATGGCGAAGCTAGCGAGAAGGTTTACGCCGAGGGGTGCATTCCCGATACCATTCAGTATCGCTAAAAGGGTTGGAAAAACGATCCCAACGAACATAAAGACTATTCCAACCATATTGAGCTTCTCAGAGAACTCCTTTACCCTTGCCAGCTGCTCAAATGTGAGATCCTCTGCTATCCTCTCAACGGCATCCGATAAGTTTCCTCCAATGCGGAGGGCTCTTATAATTTGGGAAACGGTTCTTCTAACACCCTTTGAATGGGACCTCAGCGCCAGACTCTCGAGGGCTTCCTCCGTCGTTTTGCCTTCGGAGATCTCCCTGAGGGTTCTTCGGAACTCCTCCGAGAGTATTCCGTAGTTTGCTGAGGCAATAGATTCAATAGCGTTGTAGAGGCTCATACCCGATCGAATAACGACCGCCAGGTGCCTTAAAGCGAAGGGAAGCTCCTTCTCCATCTCCGCTCCTCGTGCCTTCGCCTTCCGCTCGGGATAGTATATACCCAGAAGAAAGGTGAGGAAGAAAACTACTATAGCGGCGACCGGTGCGCTTATTAGGGCTAGTAAACCAAAATTCAGCGTGAACAAAGGGAACAATAGAAACGTAGCGATCGAAAGGATTAGAGAAACCGTTAAAACAATGGAAACGTATTGCGTAGCTGTTAACTTGATGTTTGCGGAGTAAAGGGCAAGATCTACGCGCCTCATGAGCTTGTTGTTAACGAGCTTCTCTGAAAGTTTATCTACAACACCTTTGAGGTGTTTGTAGAGACTCCCCAACGTTCGAACAAGGTTTGAAGGGTGATTTTCGAGGGGAGGTGCCGTCTTCGAAGCAATGGTTCTGGCGAGGATGATTTCCCGGATG
>WAPE01000053.1 GCA_015520865.1 Candidatus Iainarchaeum sp. | reverse complement strand
GTATAATGCCGCTTACGGCATTTATGATCGCTTTTGTTGATGGCTTTGCTGCGATCCTTGGTAAGATCTACGGAAGACATCCGATCCCTTGGAACAGAAAGAAAACTTTAGAGGGCTTTGTAGGAGGAGTTTTCGGAGCATTTACGGCTTCTGTTCTACTGCACGGCTTCTATGGCCCCCTGCTTTTGGTGCTGTCCACATTCGTAGCTCCGTTTTTGGAAACGGTTCCCAAGGTAGAAGATAATACGATAATGGGTGCGGGGCTGATCGCTCTCTGCCTCCTCAGTGGAGGATGTCCCTCTTGAGGCCAGACCAACGGCCCCCTCTTCACGGTCCCACTGTACGTTGTAATCTACGCCAACCTCCTTCAGCTTCTTCAGAACTCTGTGTAGCTTTCCTCCTTCGTAGAACCAGAAAATAACCGTCCCGTTAAAGACCTCGTACTCATCGGGCGAGTAATCAACGGCGATGTCATACCGCCTTACCAGCCGCTTCCATAGATCCCCCGCCCTCACGGGAGAATAAAAGGCTCCGGGGTATTTAAGGAACGCCGTTAAGAAAGGTTGTTGCCAAGTTAGGAATTCGAACCCAACCTTTAAGCTTTTTCTTCCCAATTATTGATGGCCGGCTGCAAGAGCCGCGGGGTGGAGTGCTGGTGTGTAAGCCGGCACCTATGAATCCCCGCTCGGACGGCCGGCCACACCTCATAACATTCTCAGTATCTTCTCGCCAAAGCGTTCCAACAGGATCCTAAACCACGGTGTATAGCTCTCTGGATTCATCTTCGCATCGACGAGTACCTCGGCGAAGTCCATCCACTTCCAGCCATCAGCTTCTTCTGGGTTCGGGTTCGGAAGTCCGTTGTAGTATCCTATCAAAACGTGATCAAACTCGTACTCCGTCAGACCGTTACCTACGTCTGCCCTGTAGATGAAACTGCCAATCTCCTTCAACTGAGTGTCGAATCCCATTTCTTCCTTTAATCTTCTGTGGGCCGCCGTTAGGACATCTTCTCCGGGTCTTGGATGAGAACAAACGGTGTTCGTCCAAAGGCCTCCGGCGTGGTACTTCTTTCGGCTCCTTAGCTGGAGCATAAGCTCTCCCTTATCGTTGAAAATTAGTATTGAGAATGCCCGGTGGAGGGTTCCACCCCTCTTATGGGCTTCAATTTTCTCCATAACACCTACAGGTTCGTCCTCCTCGTTCACGAGGATCACGAAGCTCATGGGAAGAAAATTAACCAACGTCCTTGTTAAAGGTTTCGCCGACCCTCGACGAAAGCGTTAATAACGGTAAAACCCTATTGATGCTGTGAAGCGCTGGACCCTCATCGTTCTATTGCTTCTCCTACCGGTTGTGTTCGGTGTTCCGCAGTTTACAGCTGGCTTAAATCGGTCAACTGCTCCTCACGTTCAGGAGACAAACAACCCTAGCGTTTATCAGGCCAAGAAAATCGTCTACGTTGTGGAGGGAAATGTATCTCTTACCCAGGAAGAACTCCGAAGAATGGTAAAAGCCACCGAGGAATCTAACGGACCCGTTGAGGTAAATAACTACACCGTTGAGAGGCACGGAAACCTCCTCTATATACGACCGACAAAGGCGCCTCGAGTCGTCGAGGAAAACATCCCGAGGGGTATCCTTGCCGTGGCCAGACATCTCGGGATGGAGGTAAACAAGGAAGCTCTTAAGAGGGCTGGAAAGGTTGTCATTAGGGTAAAGAAGGGTACGATGGTGGAGCTAAAGATGGTTCTGAGAAAAGGTAGCGTGATGGTAGGGAAGCACCTTCTTTTTGACAAAGAAAGAAACCTCGCGGAGGTCAACATCGTCCTCTTTACCGAAAGGAACGGGCTCTACCTAGTAGAGGAGAACCTTCCCAAAGGAGAGGGCAACATCGAGCTAAATCTCCATGGTAGTTACCTCATTCTAAACTTCGATCCTGTCATCGCATGGGTCGTTAAACTCGAGGCTAATAAGGTGGAATCCGTTCATTACACGGTTCGGACGACTGTTCCTCCTGAGGTTGAGCCAGCAGTTACAAGGTTGGCATCCTGTGACGTAGATGTGAAGTTCCTCGATATAGAAGAAACGAAGAACGGTATTGGTGGAAAGTTCCAAGTCCTCTTATCAGGTATCCCGGTTTATACACCAAAGATTCAACTAAACGGCAGCTATACGTTCGTTAGGAACGGTATGTACTACGTCTTTGAGAGCAACGGACCACGGCTCGTTCTGGATGGAAAGGTAGGAGAATGTTCGTTCCATAAGGAGATTACGGCCCCGACAAACGATTACACACTCATTATTGCGGTGGCCTTCATAGTTCTTGCCGTCGCTGCCTACTTCCTCGTCCGCTGATCTTTTTACCTTTTTCGTAGAAGATAATCCCATGCTGGACATCCGCCTCATTAGAGAAAACCCCGACCTCGTCAAAGAGGTCCTGAAGAAACGATACATGGATGACCTTCTGCCCCTTGTCGACGAGATCGCCTCCCTCGATAAAGAATGGAGGGACCTTCTAAAGGAGTTGAACTCCCTTAGGGCCGAAAGAAACAAGATCTCCAAGGAGATCGGAAAACTTTATTCAGAGGGCAAAAAGGAGGAGGCGGAAAACCTTAAGAAAAAAGCTGCAGAGCTTTCGAAAAGGATAGAAGATCTGGAGAGGAAGGAAAAAGAGCTCTACGAGGAGATAAGGAAGAAACTCATGCTCTTGCCCAACGTCCTCCATCCAGACATACCCATTGGTCCGGATGACTCCTACAACAAGCCTGTTCGCTTCTGGGGCAAACCGAAGGTCTGGAAGGGTTATATAGACTCCTTCAAGGAGCAAACTGCTGGTTTCGACGTCCCCTTTGAGCTCGTCGAGGAAAGGCCCCATCACCACTATGACCTCGTTGAGCTCCTGGACGTCGTTGATACAGAGAGGGCCGCCAAGGTGGCAGGAAGCCGATTCTACTACGAGAAGCGCGAACTCGTCTTTCTAGACCTAGCCCTTTCGATGTATGCCTTGGAAAAGCTCATGAGGAAGGGTTTTACTCCTCTTATTCCTCCTTACATGGTTCGGCGCTTCGTGGAGGAAGGATCGACCTACTTCACCGACTTCGAGGACACGATATACAAGATAGAAGACGAAGACCTCTACCTCATCCCCACCGCCGAACACGCCATTGCGGGATATCACTCCAACGAGATCTTTGAGGTTGGAGAACTACCAAAGCGCTACGTAGGATGGAGCCCGTGCTTTAGAAAGGAAGCGGGCTCCCATGGGAAGGACACGAAGGGCATCTTCCGAGTTCATCAGTTCCACAAGGTGGAACAGTTCTCCTACGTCTATCCGGAGGATTCCTGGAAGGAGCACGAATTCCTCATAAGAAATGCCGAGGAGATCCTCCAAGAGCTGGAAATACCATACCGGGTAGTTGACATCGCCTCGGGAGACCTTGGTGCAGTCGCAGCTAGGAAGTTCGATATAGAGGGTTGGTTCCCGGGTCAAGGAAAGTACCGGGAACTCGTTTCGGGATCTAACTGCCTCGACTGGCAGGCTAGGAGGCTGAACATCCGTTACCGGAAGAAGGACGGAACGACGGACTACGTCCATACTCTGAATGCTACTGCCCTTGCTGTTCAAAGGGTAATAACCGCTATCCTGGAGA
Source organism: Candidatus Iainarchaeum sp. (assembly GCA_015520865.1). Taxonomy (GTDB): domain Archaea; phylum Iainarchaeota; class Iainarchaeia; order JAADDC01; family JAADDC01; genus WANZ01. The sequence goes on along the minus strand of WAPE01000053.1, from coordinate 5,423 downwards.
ACCACTTCGATGGAGAAGCGGTAAGGATTCCAAAGGTCCTTTGGAAGTATCTCCCGGAGGACCTCCGCGAGATCCTCGTGAGGAAGAAATAAATACCCCTTTTCCATCCTTTTTCCGTGCTGGCCAAGAACCCCTATAGGGGGAAGTACGTCGTCTTTGAAGGGATCGACGGTAGTGGAAAGGACACCCAGATCTCCCTTTTAGAGCCAGAACTCATCAAAAAAAGCATAAAGTACGTTAGAACGGCAGAGCCGACAACCTTTCTGCCCACAGGGCTCCTCATCAAGGCGCTGTTGAGGGGGAGGTATAACTTTGATCCCCGCACGACGACGCTACTCTTCCTTGCTGATTCCCACGAGCACCTCCGCTTGAAGGTGATCCCTCACCTAAAGAAGGGCCATTGGGTGATCTCCTCCCGTAGCTTTCTCTCCACTCTTGCCTACCAAACGACCCTCGGCGTCGAAGAAGAGTTCATCGAAAGTATTCTCGACAGACTAGACTTCATCCTCCCGGATACTATAATCCTTCTCGATGTTGATGCTGAAACTGCTCTTTCCCGGAAGGGAAAGGAAAAGGTGAAGCAGATCTACGAGGAGAAGGACTTCCTAGAAAACGTCAGGACTGCTTACCTAAAGTTTGCCAAGAGGTTCGATTTTATCCACGTGATTGACGGTTCCAGGGACCCCTTTGAGATTGCCGAGGACGTTAGGAGGATCCTAGGGTTTATCTAAAACAGTGGTGTCCGCAGAACGGCAGACTGGTGCCGGGAGTGTGGCAGGTGCTGTTTAGCTCCTCAAATATCTTCTTTTCTGGTGCCCTTAAGAAAACGTAATGGTTACCCACTAAAACGGCTACGTTGGCATCGTCGATCCCGGGAAAGAAGTCGATGTCTGCGTCCTTTGCGGCGCTGACGTAAACCTCTAGGGCTTTACCTAGACCTGGTGGCTTCCAAGAAAACTTCTCTCTCTTCCAGAGTCTGTTTACTCTCGTTATCAAGTAACCGTCCTCTTCCACACCGCAGTCTCTGTTCAGCTCGAAGAGAGGGAGCGAGACGACTACGGAGTTTACTTTAAGGTCTTCAATACTTCGAAGACAGCTAAACGGGTAATCATCCGTTTTTTCTGCATAGTGGATCTTTTTAATACCAAAATGAGCGTGCTCTATCTTTCCTATAGCGCTTTTACTACATTCTTCAAGTTTGTTTGCAGCCTCCTCAACATTTTCCTCCACCTCATTTGCTTCCTTCAGGGGGAAGGGTGATAGGATGAAGCTTGGCAACGGTAGAGATTTTTCGATCCCTTAAGGGCGTTCCTGATGGCGACAAGTCAATGGAGATCCTTCCAGGGGTTCCCTCTGGTTGAAATAGGAGAGCTTCGCCTAGTTTCTTCATACTTACTCCGCTTATTCTTGGGGTTTTCTCCAGCTTCACGATAACCTTCTCAGTGTTTTTCTCAACTTCTCCGTAGAAGGCGTTTATCCAGGCTGGTACCTTCTTTTTCACGAAGTTTATCACATCTGCGGCTGTCAATGGATTGTTTAGCTCCTTGTAAGCTCTGTATCTCACGTAAGCCATGAGGGATGTCTGAACGTCGAAAATGGATATGTCGCCGTAGGTAATGAACTTGAGCTTCGAGGTGAAGTTATCGAGAAGTCCCGTATAGAGCTTCTCTGCTTGGATGACGTATAAACCGAAGCCAACGGCCAGTGCAACGAGAACAAAACCCAGGATCGGAGCATAAAACCCTTTCATCCGAACCAGGCCTCCAGGGAGGACTGACTGCCCTTGGCCGGTGTCACCTCTTCCAGTCTTTGGATTGCCTTCTCGACGCGCTCGGGATTGAAGTCATGCTCGTCTACGAGGATCCGAAAGATCTCTTCCTTATCCGGTTGCTTGTACTTCAAGGAGTAGTTGTCAGTGTGGGGTGGATTGAGGAAGAACTCCTCTATGGCTTTCCAATCCTCTTTAGGCTCATACCCTAAGACCTTCAGTATTCTTTCGAGCGAATCATAGGTTCGAACGAGCTCGAGGGCCTTCTTCGGTCCGACTCCAGGCACCTTTTCGTTGAAGTCCGTTCCGACGAGGAGACCCATCCAGATGAGCTTCCTTCTATCGATCCCCAACTCCTTCAATACCTCTTCCAGGATGATGAGCTCTGGCTTGACGTCTACGTAGACATTTCTTCCGGGGAGCTTCCTCTTTCCCGTTATCGTGAGGTTTCTGACGAGTCTGGGGGCTCCGAAGAGGAGAGAGTCATAGTCTTGGGAAGCAGCAGCCCAAACATCCCCTTTAGAGGCCATATAGGCTGCTTGGGCCTCTCCTTCAGAGGGTGCCTGAACGTAGGGAACCCCCATGGCATCGAGAAGCCGCTTCGCATCCTCTACCATCATCTTTTCAAGCCTGCTCGCCTGGGTTGCGTACTTCCGGGCTTCCTCTATGTCTCCCTTTCTTAGGGCCTCCTCCCATTTCTTCTCGGCCTCCTCACGTTTTTCTGTCCGCTCTTCCAGCGTTCTTTTCTTGAACTCCGGCGGCGTTCCATCAAATACATAAGCTACCTTTATACCGTTCTCTAATAGCTTTATGGTCCTGTAGAAAAGACCAGATAGGTGAGACGTTATTCGTCCCTTCCGGTCCATGAGGGGGGTTCCATCGGGTTGTCGAATGACCGAAATGAACTGGTAAAGGGCATTGTAAGCATCAATTGCAAGGAACCTCGTGGCTAGCTCCTCTAGTTCAATTTCCTTCTTAGGTATGATCGGTCCTAGGGGAACCCCCATCCTTCTCACCTGAAGTGCTTCGAGTACTGTCTTTCAACCTCGATCCTAAAGCGGGATATGGCCCATCTAAGGTCTTCCATCGTTACAAACTTCCTCCCTTCCTTCACCGCCTTCAGGCCGGCCTCCGTCACGACGGCCCTTATTTCAGCCCCCGAGAAGCCCGGGGTGAGACGGGCCAGCTCGTCGAGATCGACGTTCTTCGTCTTCACCTTCTTCAGATGCACTGCAAAGATCTCCTTCCGGGCCTTGTAATCGGGTAGTGGCACGTATATGAGCCTGTCAAACCTACCGGGTCTTAAAAGGGCTGGATCAAGGATATCGGGCCGGTTGGTTGCCGCTATAACTGCTACACCTTCCAGGGGCCTAAAACCATCCATCTCAGCCAACAGTTGCATCATCGTTCTTTGAACCTCTCGATCTCCTCCAGAACCTGTATCGATCCTCCTTCCTCCAATTGCATCGATCTCGTCTATGAATACGATGGACGGAGCCTTTTCTCGGGCAAGCTTGAAGATTTCCTTTACAAGCTTCGCCCCCTCCCCTATGAACTTTTGGACGAGTTCCGAGCCGACGACCTGTATGAAGGTGGCGTCACTCTCTCCAGCTACCGCTTTTGCTAACAGCGTTTTGCCTGTTCCTGGGGGTCCGTAGAGGAGAACTCCCTTGGGAGGTTCGATGCCAATCTCCCTAAACACCTCCGGTTGCTTTAGAGGAAGCTCTACAACTTCCCGGAGCTCTTCGATCTGCTTCTCCAAACCTCCTACGTCGGAGTACCTAACGGGAGGCCTTTCTATGACCTCGAAGGCCAATGCCCTTTCGTCCTTCTCTTCAGGAAGGATGTCCAATACCGCTAGGTTCTGCTGGGATAACGCGACCCTCATCCCCGGTTTGAGATGATGGTAGAGGCTCGACCTTACGGGGACGACGAACTGGTTGCCATTGGTGTGTTTTATAAGGGCTTTTCCGTTGGGAAGAAGCTCCAAAACGTATCCTACCATGAGAGGCGGTTGTTTTAACCTTTCTAATTCCCTCAAAAGCTCCACGTATTGTTTCTGAAGTCTATAGGCCTCTACCTCGAGCCTGGTTCTTTCTTGCTCCAACGTCTCCACTCGTTTCTTTAGGTCAAAGGCAGTGGAACCTTCCTCCCCGTAGTCCACCATCACCTCTATATGGCCTACGGTATCTTTAAACTAATCGTGATGTACTGCGAGATCTGCGGGAAGCCCCTCACAAAGGGGTACCTCGTGAGGATTGAAGGGGCCGTTCTTTTGGCTTGCGAATCCTGTGCCGAACGAGGCGAGATTATCCAAGAAGTTTACGAGAGGACCGGAAAAAAGGTAAAGAGCGAGGGCTACGCCGATCTCGTCGATGATTTTGGAAAGAGGATTAAAGAGGCTCGGAAGCGCCTGAAGATGGATCTTAAGGAACTCTCCAAGGAAACCGGCATATCCGTTAAAGCTCTTAAGCTCATAGAGGAAGAAAAAATAATTCCGACGGAGGAACAGGCTAGAAAGCTCGAGAAAGCCCTCGGAATAGAACTCTTAGAAGAGGAAGAAACGGTGGAAGTGAAGAAGGACGATTTCACCCTAACCCTGGGCGACGTGGTGAGGATCCGATGATCAGCGTCGAACAGAAGTACTTCGTCGTTTTCTTCATTCGTTGGGAGCGTTTCGTTGAGAAGCTCAAGGATTTTTCTAGAAGCTATTGGACAAAACTCATCGACGAGTCGGGACCGATCATCCTCTTTGGCCCGATCCTTGGAAGGAAATTTGCACCAATTACAGTAGAGTCCGTCGTTCTACTCGTTCTTTCATCCCTCCTCATGATCGGTGGGCCGATCGCCTCCGTATTCACCCTTTTCTTTGGCCTCATGGGGTCAGCCTTCTATTTGCTCGGCTACTCCGCCCTCAACATCCTTCTTACCTACTTCCAGGGCGGCTCCCCACTTCCCGGTCTGGGTCCCGTTATTCCAGGTGTTCAGGTGGGGCCCTATTACATTCCCTTCTTCGAGGGCTGGCTCTCGATCCTTCTCATTTTTCTCATCCACGAGGGTGCCCACGGCGCCGTTGCGCTCCGGAGAAAGATCCCCATAAAGGACGCCGCCATGGTTCTACTAACCTTCGTACCCATTGCTGCCTACGTTATGCCCGACGAGGAGCGTTTTCTCGAATCAGATCCACCTACGAAGGTTTCTATCCTGTCGGCGGGCCCTACCGCCAACGTTGTTGCATTCGTTCCTACTGCAATCCTTCTCTTGCTACTTATTCCCATCCTCACACCCGTTTTTCAGTCCTACTACCAGCACTACGGCTTAGGTGTTCAAATCCTCAAGGTCCCAAAAACGATAGAGCTCAACGGAAGGGTTGTGCCGTCCCTCGTCTACGGAAAGCTTTCTCCAGGCGATATAATCCTTTCCATAAACGGTAGGGCGGTCCATACCTTGAACGACGTTATAAAGGTTCTCCATTCTGCGGAAGGGAACGAGTTAACGGTCGTGTTCCTCCACGAAGGGAAGGAAAAAGTGATAAAGATTCCTAATAAGGGCTACCTTGGTGTCGAAGGGGCAAAAACGGTTTGGAAACAGAATCCACCCCTTTCTTACCATCTCCTTCGCTTCCTCTTCTCATTTCTGGCTGTGTTCTCGGTAT
>WAPE01000052.1 GCA_015520865.1 Candidatus Iainarchaeum sp. | reverse complement strand
GATGTATTCCTTGGCGATTTCGCGGAGTGCCCTAGCGTCCTCCTTCTTTAGAGCCGTCTCGATCCTCTTCACACCTGCACCTCCTGACGACGTAAGATAGAATACCCACAAGGGCGTTTATTTCTTTCTCCGTTCGTGCACCCCTCCTGTAGGCAGCCATGATTGCCCTTCGGACCTCTTCAGGGTTGTGGCGCCTCGTGAAGGCAATGATTTCCCTTAAGAACCTGTCCAAAGTATCCCAAGCGCGTTTTGGTGGTGGAAAACGGCGTTTAAGGTGGTGCTTTCTTACGTAGAGCTCGTAAAGGATGATCGCAACGGCGTGGGAAAGATTGAGGGAAGGGTACTCCTTGGAGGTTGGTATCGTGACGTTGAAGTCCATGAGATCGAGTTCTTCGTTTGTTAAACCACTGGGCTCTCTTCCAAAGACGAGGGCAGCTACCTCCTTACTGCTCCAATAGGGTTCCAGAATCTCCGCCATCTTTCTAGGCTCTACCGGCGTTCTCCTCACAAGCTTCTCGTAGTACTTGGCGGTGGTTCCTACAGAAACCACAGCGTCGGAGATGGCGTCCTCCAGTCGCTTCACGACGACGGCACGCTCCAAAACATCCTTCGCGTGAACTGCCCAGCGGAAGGCCTCCTCTGAAAGATGATAAGCCTTTGGATTGACGAGGTAAAGCTCGTGGATGGAGAAGTTCTTGATGAGACGGGCCACGCTACCGATATTTCCTGCGTAGTGGGGTTCTACGAGGACGACGCGGAACACGGTTATTAATAAGGAGGTGGCCATTTTATAGCGTGAGGTGGATCTGGTTAGTCCTCCTACTGATCCCCGTTGCGATGGCTATCCCCATACCTTCCGGCGCCACCCTCGTAACCGTGGAATGCAACGGAACGAAGGAAGTATACTATACGGCCTCAAACGGCAGCATAACGTTCTTTTACACGGAAAGCCCTTCTCCCGATCTCGTAAAAACATTCTACACCTACTTTAAGCTTCTAAATGCCGTTGATGACCTTTCCTTTGTCTCTGATTCCACGATAACCTCAATGAGATCCTTATCGGATGCCCTCAATGAGTACAGGCTACGGCTGGTTCAGGCAAAGTCCCTGGCGAATCGTTATGATGTGAACCTAGACGTCAGCGAGTTGAACCAGGACGCATTGCTCCTCTCCCGATCGTTAGAACTACTAGCTAAGAAAACCGAGAGACTGAAGGAAAGGCTTCATTCGTTTTTGAAACAGCCGCACTGCGGCTTCAATCCAGACCTTTCGGTTCTCGATGACTTCTCAAACGTTTACGCGGTAGCCAACCAGATGCTAACACTCTCTCAACAGATAAAGACGAGGCTATCCTCCGAGAAGAACATAGATCTGAGCCTTGTCAATGCCATTTCGGAGCTCATAACCCCTCCCTTTAATCGCTCCGATCTCGACGAGCTGCTTTCTAGGTCAAAGAGTGATAAACAGCTGCTTTCCCTCATACTAAATCCGGATCCAAAGGATCTTGCTAACCTCATACAGCTCTCGAAAAGCTACGAAGCCTATATGGAGGTAAAGGATCTGCTCTCTCAGCAGATTACCACACCGTTGGGTATATTTGACAGCGTCGATGCGGCGATATCTTTTCTCCAGCTGAACAAAGATCGTCTGGCTCGAGGAGCCGACGTAGAAAAAGCGGTGAAGCTCTATTCGGAAGTAAAGAAGGCACTCCAGGAAAAGAAGTACGTGGAAGCAAAGTTCTTGGCGGAGAGACTAAGGAGCCTCGTGTTCGACATCCTAAAGGCTGGATGGAAGAAGGAGAAGGAGGAGAAGTCCCCGCCGATCGGTCTCGCCATAGGCCTTTTATTGGTGGTTGGACTAATCTTTATACTGCTAAGGAGGAGGAAGGGGAATGAGGAGCCGGACCTTGAAGCTACTGACACTGATCTTCTCATTGATGTGGATGAGTAAGGCCTTCTCTGCCCTCCTCATAGGTATTGACTGCCCTACCGAGGTCTATACCCACGAGCTGTTTACCTGCAGGGTTTATGCCACCCCTATGAACGAAAGCCTCGATGTGAAGCTGTTCATCCATAGCGCGGAAGGGTTCTTTGAGGTGTTAAAGCCTGTTCAGGTGGAGTTCAACGCAGAACCGATGGCTCTAAAATCGTTTGACGTGAACTGCTGGGCTGGAGAAGAGTCTGGTGTAGATGCGCTAACGGTGGATGCAACCTACGGAGGGAAGAAGACAGGAGCGCTGGCTGGAATCAAAATAGGTGAACCGTCCCTCAAAGCATTCTTCGAAACGGTCACCGCAGAGGCAGGTAAGACGAAAACGATGAAGGTAACGCTGAAGGGGAAGGGCTACGACGTTCACGTAAAACTAGTGAGTCCCACCTCTTCCATCTCGGTTTCGGAGCCCGTATACATCGACGAGGTCGACGGAAGCAAGAAGATCCAACTTTCGCTAACCCCCTCTCCCACAGCTCTAGGTAGCTACACCCTTTACCTCTATCTGAGCTTCGTCGACGAGAAAGGGACCCACGTGCTTCGATACAAGGTTTCCGTTTGGGTGAATCCATCCTTCTACTTCATCGGAATCCTCTTTGCGGCGCTATTAGCGGTGGTTTTCCTCGCATACCTAGGATACCGTCACTGGAGGGGAAAGAAAGGAAAGGGAAAACCTAGCGAAGCTCAATAACGTCGCCGTCCCTTAAAACGTAGTCCTTGGGAACGTTTCGAAACCTTCCATCCTTCCAGAGCCGAACCTGGTTTACCTTCCTCCTTCCGAAGAGCTCTTCGGCAAGATCCTCTGGAGTGGAGCCCTTGGGCAGTACAACGGCCGTTCTGGAAACCTCACCCCTGGGAGGCTTCGTGTACACCCTGATGAGATTCATAGCAGAGAAAAGTTCGTCAGCCGTTTCTTTTCCCCTGAAAAGAAGCTTTGGAAACCCTTGTATCTTTAGAAAGTCCTCCTCAAAGCCGCTCTTGTTTCCAAGAAGGAGTGTAGGTATGAACTTGGCTCCCTCGTCAAGGGCTCGAAAGAGATCGCCGGGAGTGATCCTCCCGTAGGGTACCACGACGGCGTTGTGGATGCCGAACATCTGGAGGACCTCCATGAACTCTTCTCGATCACCTTCCAAAAGGTCTTCCCCAACAAATCGGATACCACCGCTATGTTGCTTCTCTACCTTCACGGGAGGTCTCTTCTCATTGGGGTAGATGTCGTTTTCTCGAAGGATCTCGGTAAGGGTGGAAATTTGATATTCCGGGTCGTAGGTTAAGTCTACGACGAGGATCAGATGGTCAGAAGCACGGATCGAAGCAAAGACCATTGATTCGAACTTGGATCCCTTGAATCCCTCGAAGTAGGAAGGCAGTTCGACGAGTTGGATCTTACCTCCCCTTGATTCCACCATAACAGGTGTGGGTTTATCTGTTTCTAGGGGAACAGGGGTAGATTTAATCTCCGTTCCTGAAAGAACAGAGAGGATATAGGATTTCCCGGAGTTGGCAAAACCCCAAACAGTGGCCTGATATCCCATCTTAGGAACGAGGAAGCTTCTTCCGCCACCTCTTTTCTGGCTCTTTTCCTTCAGAAGCTGGCGCCTGAGCTCAGCCAACCTTCTCATAAGCTGTTTTCTCATGTTTTCCGTTCCCTTGTGCTTAGGCAACCAGCGGAGGGCCTCCTCCAACCATCGAATCTTCTCCTGGGTGGTCCTCGCGGCGGAGTAGTTCTCCATGGCCCTGTTGAACTCCGGTGGAGCATTCATCGGCATCCTATCACCCTGACAAGGTGAAAGGCGTTCTTTGATACCTTCACATCGGAAAGAAACGGCTCAATCCTTCTCCAATTCTCATCCTCTTCCATAACAAAAGCGTAACATCCCTCCGGGGAAAGAAAATCCTCAACTTCTCCTAAGAACCTCTTTACGATCTTCCAGCCGCCATCCCACGCCTTGTCGTTGATCTCTTCCCACGAAGAAAGGTAAGGAGGGTTAAAAACGACGTAGTCAAAGGTTCCGTCCACGTTTTCGAAGAGATCCGAGAGCCTCGTGGAGAAGAAAACACCATTAAAGCGTGCGTTCAACCGGGCGTTTAAGATGGCCTTTACCTGAATATCTGTAGCCAGAACGCGGGCCCCCCTCAAAGAAGATAAGACCGCGAGGTATCCGGTTCCCGTTCCGAGATCGAGGAGCCGTTTACCTCGAAGATCTTGTTTCTCGAGGAAGGAAGCAAGGAAGAAGGTGTCTTCGGAAGGTGGATATACACCGGGGAGGGTAACGATCCTCACCGGTGCTTCACCTCGATCCGC
>WAPE01000051.1 GCA_015520865.1 Candidatus Iainarchaeum sp. | reverse complement strand
AGGGGATCCTGATACGTTTCGGCGTCTACCTCGATGTAGTCCCCCTCGTTGAGCTCGCATCCAACCTCTCTGCATAGCTTTACGCCGGTGATGTAGAGCTGAATTCCCCAGCGGGGTTCTCTTCCAACCTCTATACTCCTTATGATAGAAGGATTTCCCTTCGTCTCTCCTACTATGAGGATCCTAAAGAAGCCTTGGGCCAGCGCAAGCTCGACGATGTCCCAGATGTTTCCCTTTCCGCGGCTCACGTATTTAGAAAAAGGGAGGGCCTTGGAGAGGTCTTTGCAGAAGCTTCTCGTTCTTCTTCCCGGTTTCCGGGATGTTGTGATAAGGATCATACCGCGATGACCACCTTTACGACAGGAGGCCTGCGCTTGAGGATGATCCTGTTTCCACAGTAGGGACACCTAACGACGCCCCTCGGAAACTCCTCAAACTCCCTCTTACATCGGGGGCAGTAATACGTCATGCTCTCACCTTTGATTCAATCATACGGTCAACTTCCCTCTTCACGATCGTCCTAGGAACGTAGGCCCCGCCTGCAAAGATCGTCCCACACTTCATACACTGCCAGATCCCTGTATGGATCCTCTTTACCTTTTTAGATCCACAAACGGGGCAGGTGTGGAGCTTCTTCTGCTCCTCGGTAATCCTCTTGTAGAGGTTCCTTATCTTTAGACCGTAGCGGGGGCCGAACTTGCCTGCTATGCCAACCTTTTTAGTTCTTCCTCCCATCCTCGACAGCCTCCTTCACTACTTTCCTGAGATCCCTACCCTTTTTAATAGCTTCTTCGATCATGAACTCGATCTCTCCCTTTGTGAAGGAACCATTTCCACCTTTCTGGATGGCCGTTACGTGCCCATCGTCCACCGTTGCTATACTCATCCTCGCGTCCATGGCGTGCTCCTCTTCTATCCTCGGATCCACCATTATGAGCTTCCCTATCTTCGCAAAGGTCGTGTAAAGGGGGATCTCATTGAGCTCGAGGGCCCTTTCATACTCGTGCCTCACGATCTGGTCATCTTCTACCTTTGGTATCTGTGCAGAGGCTAGTGCTGCGGCTGCAGCCAGCGAAGAGGCGTCTATTATGTTCCCGTTGTTGTCCAAAACCCTTAGGTCCACGAAGAGGAGGTAAACGAGCTCTCCCTCCCTTATCACCAGCTTCGTAAGGTCTACGGCCTTACTTTCCCTTATAGATCTGTCGATGATTCTGGCTAGTTCGATGGCGTCCTCGTCGGGGGGACCCGGCTCGACGGCCGGCGAAGAGTGGGGCAGTATCTCGGCATCGACGAGGAGGGCCCCCTTGTCAGGGGTGTCAGGATAGGGCTGACCAAGTTCAAACTTTACGCCTGCCACGACCTTCGTTCCACCTAGATTAACGATAGCCGACCCGTCGGCATTGTATATTATGCCCGTTTCTATCGAGATCGGACGGTACTTCAAGAGGGGTCTTCTATCTATCCTAAAACCCTTCATGGCGAGTTTCCTAATTCTATCGGCGGTGAACTCCCATATGAACTCATTCATTTTCTGTCACCCTCTCATACTTTCTTATTAGTGCTTCCCTCTGGATCTTGTTAAGCTCTTTTGCTTTCTTTAATCCCAGATCAAGGATCTGGTCCAGTTCCTCCTTCGTTACCCTTCCATCCATCTGGAGAAGCGTGAACTCTTCTTTTCGGGGCACGATTACCATGGGCATGTCGACGGCTCCTGGCATGTCCTCCTCCTTCTTGTTTAGATCTGCCACAATAGCGCAGTTCGTTGCGTCTTCATCGGTGCAGATCCTACCAACCGCCAGGGCTACCGGTATATCCCTCATGGGGATGCCTGCATCTGCTAAGGCTACTGAAGCAGCCGTTAAGGCTGCAACCCTCGTACCTGCGTCGGCGGAGATTACCTCTGCAAAAACATCGATCATTGTCATGGGGAATTCCTCCAGGAAGAGGACCCGTTCGAGGGCAAGCCTTGATACCATCGATATCTCCGTTTCCCTTCTCGATGGTTTCGGGCTCTTCCTTTCTGGAACGGAGAACGGACTCATCGTGTATCGATACCTGAGGATTGCCCTATAGGGGGACGCCTCGTGCCTGGGGATGGGCTCTCGAGGTCCGTAGACCGCTACGTAAACCTTGTTTCCTCTCAAATACTCCTTAACCTCTTCCGCAGACTTTAGTTCGTCGATGAGGTGCCAAAGGGGTTTGGGGAATTCCACGAGGATTCCGTCCTTCGTTTCTTCCACAGTTTGGATCATAGGCCAGGTTTCGCTCCACTTTTCTACCTTCTTTCCGTCGGATTTGTCTACCTTCACGAGCTTCATCGTCGTACCCCATTCAAGGTACGCCGATCCGTCGGCTCTATCGAGCACCCCTGCTTCTATTCGAATCGTGTCCCTCAGATCTTCGTAATTCCTTCCATCAGGCCTGATTACCTTCTCCCCGCTCATGTAACTCCTCCTCTATAAACTTCGTTATTCGATCGGTCAATCCTGACGTGTGGGCCTCCTGTTCGATCTTAAATATGGCTTCTTTGGCAACGTCTACGTTTTTTCCATAGAGCCAGATCCTTCCGTTGGCCCCAACGAGGATGGTAACACCTGTTAAGTTTTGAAGGAGGTTGAGCATGCTCCTCTTCTTTCCTATCACACGGGGGACCTTCTTTGGGTTTATCGTGATGAGTTCTCCTCCCCTAAGGATGTTTCCCTTTTCTAGGAGGGCGTTTCTAACCGCATCGACGTTTTTAACCGTGGCAATGATGACATCTCCGTATGTGGCCTCTTCGGAAAGCTCTTCGTTGGGAAGGAAGCCCAGGTAAGGAGAGTTTAGGTCGAGATCATATCCTGGTATCTTCACGTCGACGACGATGCCAATGACGGGATCTCCTTCCTTAGGGATGTACCTCCCCTCTAGTGGAATGACCCTAGCGACCCCATCCTTTACCTCTGCCAGGCCAACAACCTTGGAGTATACCTTTCCGCCTTCTACGTAGACGTTTGGGCCTAGCTTTACCTTCTGATCCGTGATGAGATCTCCAGGAACCACGAGCCAGCGCTTTACCTCGGTCTTTTCGTTCATTCTACCAACCTCGTCTTTACATCGCCCTTTGTTATGTCGTTGAGGGTCTTGAGCACCTCGTCGGTGATCCCTGCCGGGATCTCGATAACGACGTCCCAGGACCCGTCATTTAGATAGCGCTCCCTAACGATCTTAAAGGAAGCGACCTTTCCATAGGCCTTTCCCACGTACTGGGCCGGTATAATTGCTTCGATCTTCCTTGTTTCGAGTTTTATGGGTATGATCCTCTTTATTTTGTCGACGACAGTCTGAACCTGCTCCTCGGCAGGCTTGAATATGTCTATGTTCACCCTTGCTTCCTCCATAGCTCGGAGAATCCTATCAACGGGATGAGGTGCCTTCGTCTGTGGGTTTATCGCTCTTTTTGCTATTATTGCGGCGATCGCCTTCTTCTTTTCTTCCAGCATCCTCCTTCGTTGCTCGGTGGTTGGGTGGAAGTTTCCCTTCTTCACGATGATCTTTGCTACTTCGTAGACGTCCGTCGTGCCAAAGGCCTTGTGGAGCTCCTCCGAGGAGGCTCTATCTCCCTTTCGAGCGTCCCTGAAGATCTCAGGGGCGGCAAGCAGCTCATCCATGTCCACTTCTTTTCCCTGCCTTAGCTGAAAGGCCAGATCGGGATCTACGAGGATCTCGAAGCGCTCCCCACCCTTTTCGTAGCGTATAACGATGGCCTTGTCAAGGGAAACCAAGATATCACCCGAGGAACTTCTCTATGAGGCTTTTGTCGACCTCCTTCATCTCCATGGAAGAATCTATATAGGCCATGGCGATCCTTTCAAGGGTTAGGGTTTCATCCTCGGGGATAGAAACCTTTAGGGCTTCAATGGCAAGCTCTACGGCTTCTTCGAGGCTCATACCCTCCTTGTATTTCTCCTCGAAGAGGTTCACGGCCTCCTTCTTTCCAAATCCTATGGCTTCTGCCTTGTACTCCATGAGGGCTCCGCTAGGAACCGTCTCGAAGAGACGGGGCCTTTCGTAGAACCCTCCGATGAGCATCACCACACCAAAGGGTCGGATGCCTCCATACTGGGTGTATACTTGCTTTAGCTTCGCTATCTCACGGGCTAGCAGGTGAACAGGAATCGGTTCACCGTACATGAATCGATACCGCTCAGCTACATCTCTGGCGTACTCTACTAGGGCTCTAGAGTCTCCGACGATCCCGGAAGCCACCACTCCAATGTGCTTATCTACCTGAAAGAGCTTCTCCACAGAACCTCCTACTACTAGCCTGCTCGTGACCCTTTTATCGGCTGCTAAGAGAACCCCGTCCTTGTAGACGATCCCAAGGCCCAGGGTTCCCATATCTGCGGCCTTCGTTGCATACTCTACTTGATACAGCTTCCCCTCTGGAGAGAAGAGGGTTATGGCCCGATCGTAGGCAGCTGCCCCAGAAAGCGGATACATGTTAATATCCCTCCTTCGAAGGTCTTAAATGGATCATCCCTTCACCACACCCAGCGGTACGTTCCTCGAAACAGGTTTCGATATACCAGCTAGTTTCACGGAGTTGATGACCTCATCGACATCCTTGTACGCTTCTGGGGCTTCTTCTGCTAGGACTCTGTAGGAAACCGCCTTCACAGCTTTCCCCATGGATTCTAACATCTTCTGGATCTCTTCTCCCCTCCAGCGCTTCTTTGCGGCGGTCCTTGAAAGGACTCTTCCAGCCCCGTGGCACGTCGATCCGAAGGTTTCCTCCATGGCAGTCTTCGTTCCAACGAGGATGTAACTAGCCGTTCCCATGCTTCCCGGAATCAGCACGGGTTGTCCAACGTCCCTGTAGATCTTTGGGATCTCTGGTCTCCCCGGTGCGAAGGCCCTGGTGGCCCCCTTTCTATGGACAACGAGCTCCATTCCCTTGTGCTTCTCTAGCTTTGCTATGTTGTGGGCTACGTCGTAGAGGATGTGCATTCCTAGATCTTCGGGATCCTCCTTGAACACCTCGGCGAAGCTTTCCCTTACCCAGTGGGTTATGAGCTGTCGATTCGTGAAGGCAAAGTTTACGGCAGCCTTCATCGCAGCAAAGTAATCCTGCGCTTCTGGGGAGTTGAATGGGACCGATGCAAGCTGCTTATCTGGAACCTCAATGCCGTACTTCTTCGTGGTCTTTTCCATAACCTTCAGGTAGTCCGATGCAACCTGGTGACCGAATCCGCGACTGCCTGTGTGTATCATAACGACTACCTGATCCTTAAAGAGCCCGAAACGGTCTGCAACATCCGGATCGAAGATCTTCTCCACCTTCTGGATCTCTAGGAAGTGGTTTCCGCTGCCGAGGGTCCCGAGCTGGGGAGCACCCCTCTTTATCGCCGTGGAAGAGACCTTCGATGGGTCGGCTCCTTCCATCCTTCCGTTTTCCTCGATGCGTTTGGGGTCTTCCTCCCAGCCATAGCCCATCTCCACGGCCCAGAAAACACCTTCCGTCATGACCTCTTCTAGCTGGGCCCTGTTTAACCTCAACCTTCCCTCGCTTCCGAGTCCTGCCGGAACGTTCCTGAAGAGGGTATCGATGAGCTCCTTGAGCTTTGATTTAACCTCCGATTCCTTTAAATTCGTTAGAACGACTCGTACGCCGCAATTTGAAACGACGAATCCCTCCGCCACGAAATTGTGATGGTCATTAACGACCGTTATGTCGTAAACGGTTCCCATATGCGGTGTTAGCTTCTTTTCTATTACCACGTCGTAGACGAGATCTCCCTCGGTAAACTCGTGGAGAAACTCCTCAAAGGTGATCATATCCTTCGGGATTCTAACATTCTCTACGTCCTCGTAGAGCGATCTTTCTATAAAGCGTCTGTTCACTCCTTTTATTTTTATTTCTTTAATGGCGCTTCTTCCCATTTCCTTGATCTTCTTTCGGAGTTCCTTGCGTTTATTCAGCACATATTCTTTCCATCCGAGGAACACAACAGCTGCCAGGGCTCTCCTCTGTCGGGACGGGTTGTAGTCGAAGCCGATCTTTGAGTAGAGGTTCTTTAGGTTGGTTGAGGTCTCTTTTATGAGGAGCCTTAATATCGTGTTGTTTTTGTACTTTTCGGCTTCGCGAACAACCGACTCCACACCAAACTCCTTCAAGAGCTGTGAGATTTGCTCCAAAAATTTCCTGGCATAACGCTCTAGATCACTTCGCCTGGAATGCTTTACCTCTGGCATGTAAAAGTTGTAGCCATTAAGAGTCTTTGGAGCACTCATCTCTGCGCTAAAGAAACCGCTCAGGAAGAGCCGTTTCATCCATAAGGGCAGGTCGAAGAGCCAGGTTGGTAGTAGGAATTTGCTTTCGCTTTTCTTACCCCTCGGGTATCCTAGGGCAAATAGAAGCTCAGCAAGGCTCCTTGCAGAGACTTTTAGCATTCTTTCTACCGTTTTGAAGGTTCTGCCACGGAAGTGGTGAACCCTTTCCCTTTCGTAGATTCGGCCGTTATATCCAAGGATCTTTACGTCCTCTAGAATTCTTTCTAGGGTTTCTCTGTCGCCGTAGGCGACAACGCTCTTTCCATAGACAACTCCGTCTCCTATGAGGTATCCGAACAATCGTAGGAGGTATGGGAGCTTTTCAGAGGTCGAGTAAAGGGGAAGAAGGTCTCTCTTCTTTAGCTCTTCCCTAACCGTCTCTGGAACGTCATCCTCTCCCAGAATGAGGAAGTGTCGAGGTTCCTCGTATGGAACTCCTTCAAAGGGATAG
>WAPE01000050.1 GCA_015520865.1 Candidatus Iainarchaeum sp. | reverse complement strand
GTCATAGTGCCCTGATACCTTGTAGAGCTCTGTCGAAGCCACCGCCGGAGTCATTACTACCTTGTAGCCCCTCTGTACGTGAAAATCCGTCAATATCTGGTATAGAACCCATCGAAGGATACCTCCACCGACCGAAAACAACGGAAGTCCAGCCCCGATCAAAGAACCAAAGCTCCTATCGAGGACAGAATACCTGTGCTCGTGGGGCACAAGGATATCCATCTCATCGGCGTAGTCCACGTGGTCCTTCTGTTTGTCCATCCCTCCTCACCGTTATCACCTCCGCTAGAAAGAAGTTAAAGAAGTTTTTAAGGGTTTGATCTAGTTCTTTTTAGAGCATTTTTGTAGAACTCTTTGACCTTTTTGTAGATCTGGAATCTCTCGAGCAACTTTCCTGAATGGGCTGTCTTGTAAATGTTGGCCGAAGCTTCCATATACCTTTTTATTACGGCTGCTAGCGCTCTTCGTAGCTTCTCATTCGCTTCTGAAGGCGGAATACCCTCCTTCTTTGCCTCCTTTATATATTCCCCAATCAATCGATCGATGTTGTCTCTAAAGTAGCCTGATTGAAAAAGGTGCAAGAAAAGTGGGAGATTCTCAGAAATGGCTTGTATCTCCTTGCTCGGTTTTTCACCCTTTTCGATTCTTTTTAGTTCATCCTTAAACACTTTTTCAAGGTATTCATCTACTTTTTCTCTGTAAAACTGCTTCTTTTTTCTGTATTCTTCTGCTTCCCTCTCAGCTAGCCTTCGGAACTCTTCGTTGTTTAGTAGTTTGCTAGCCCATTCCATATGTTTTTGATCGAAGAATAGAATTGGTTTCTCTTTGTGGAAGTAGTGTGCTAGGTTCCGAATGTCTGATTGATCAAGTATAAAGGGACGAGAATCGTCAAGTATACCCTCTTGAAGGGAAGCTGGATTTGTGGAAGGAAGACCACTTTTTTCTATCTCTTCTTCAATTATTCTTCTTATCTTCTCCCTTTCTTCGTCTTTAAGACCTTCAACGACGACAACCAGATCTAGATCATCTAATACACCGAGATGAACGACATTCTTTACTTCCCCTGTTTGGATATCTTGAACTTTCTGGACTTTAACAGGAACCCCTTCTACGTTTCCCGTTAGGATGGATCCTGTTACTGCGAAAGACTTCAGTCTATCACCAAGCTCATTCTTGAGCCTTTTATAAACATTCCAGGCAGCTTTTAGGTAGAGGTGTTGAAGTGGGAGCATAATTACGGCTTTTTCTCCCCGTTTAGCTATGCTTTCGAGCTTAGCTATAGCGCTTTTTATATGTCTTTCATCGGAAGAACCCAATTCTTTTAGCATAGCCTTCATGAATTCTGGATGAAGTATTATCACGCGAGGTTTCGTCCTTATGAGGCGATAACCCTCTTCGGGACTTCCGACATTCATCAAGTAAATACCTTTTCCTTCCTCTAGAAGTTTTTCTATATCCGCTTTTTCGAAAGATTTCTTAAACTCCGACGCTATCTTGCTCATGGGATGAAGGAATTTCCAGATACGCTCCTTTATGTTTCTTCCCTTCTTCTCTTCCTCCATGCATTCATCTCATCACTCAATTATTAAAACCCACTCGTGGCATATTAAGAGTAGATGCCGGAGGTTAGTAGGTTCAATGAGATCATAAGGAGACCCGTGGAAGTGATCCGGCACTATTTGTGGCCTTCTAGTCACTCCGAGAAGAAACTTATAGAAGTATTCGTTCCTGAAGCGTTTGATAGGATAGCAAAAAAGACAGGGATGCTGGAGTATGGTACTAAGGTAGAGTCGGGTTTTAAGGGAAAATGGGTAAAAACCTCTGCCTATGTGACTGCTAAAGAGGTAGCAACTCCCCATGGGATGGGAGCAGCTCGGTTAGATGTGAAGCAAGAGGGTACCGAGTTCTACTTTCTTATTCCTCATAAGAAGGCGCAACCCGATCATATCGCCGGCGTTTATTTGGACGTCCTAAACAGACCTAGGACGAGCGGACACGATAAGCTCTCAGAGATACTTTACAACGTTTTTCTAAAAGCTTGGGTTTCAAGTAAAAATATGAGGGCCTTACCATATAGCATAGAAATTACCTCCGTTAAGTACAAGCGCCACAGCAGAGGGGTTTCTGTTCATTATGATTGGAACAAAAATGGGGAACGAGGCCTTCTTGTAAAGATACGGCTTAAACCTGAGGCTACAGAGGAGGAGCTGGAGTCACAAAGCAAAAAGATTATCGAAATGATCCTGAAAGAGCTGGATAATTACCTCTGAATTCGAAATCCAAATCTTTAAGTACCACCCTTTGGTAAATAGTAGTATGGTGCTACGAAGGGTTAAGAGAAAGGTTAGAGAAATCATCGATCGGGTATATAAGCGTCCTCCGAGGGAGGCTTTCGAGAAGATGAATCACCCGTATGCTAAAATCATGAGCCACTCGGCAGAATTCTTAGAAAGGCTGTCACGTGAAGCTAGAAGAAAAAACTTAAATGACGATGAACTTAGGCTTATGGTTAGAGAGTTTCTTGGCACCAAAATATCGCGAAAGGAGGCTGAGTCAATCCTAAACTCATTAACTCAAAGAGAAGTTAATAACTTGATATTCCAGCTCTACCGTTTGCGTAAGCAATATGAAGATGTCGGTAATCAGCTAAAATCAGTATCGAACACGGCACGATTTTCCCAGGAAATCTTACTAGATCTTCTTAACGCGAGGGACGAAAAAGAGCTGGAAGAAAAAATAAGGGCGCTTGAGGGTGCTAGTGAAGCAATTCGATTGAAGGGGAATATCGCAAGGACGAGCTATGATGAGTGGCTAGAGGCTGCCAAGGAGCTAATGCGACTCTATCTCGAACTCCTTAGAAAGAGGAGGCGTTGACAGTAGTGTCTTAGATCAGCGAGCTCTTCACATTCCTTATTTCCACCTTAGCCGGCTTCCCTTTTTCCACGATCTCCTTGGCCTTTTCTCCGACGGGTCCCCAGAGGTAGGTATTCACAAGGAGGACCTCCTTTCCTTCTAAGAGGTGTTTCTTGGCTGCAAGCTCAAGGACATACTTCATGGGAGGAAATACGTCGCCGTCGTAGGTCGGAAACACAACAGTTATCTTCCTTGCGGTAAGCATCCAGCTGAGAACGTCAGAAACGGCTTCGTCAAGGATGTTGATAAGTTTTGCATCTTCGTTTTTAGAAATCTCTTCTGCCAGCTTCCAAGACCTTCCGTACATCGACGATGCCAACACTACTAAACCCTTCGGATTCTCTATGACCTCCTTCAACCTGTTTATCACTTCCCCTATCTCCTTCCCCTTTATTATGGGGCCATGGGCCGGTGCAACGATCCTAGGAGAAAGTTCCTCAATCTTCTGGAGCGCCTTGAGAAGGAACGGCTTGTATTCCATGAGAACACTCGCCGTATACTTGACGAGATCGTAGAAGTAGCCATCTTCTTGGGGGTTGCTATGAATCCCAAAGCTTCCGAGGATGTCCCCCGTGAAAAGAACGTCCTCGACAAGTGTGAACATCGTTTCAGGCCAGTGAACCCAGGGCACATGGAAGAAGGTGAAGGATCTTTCACCTATCGATATCGACTCACCGTTGGACACACCACGGCTTCTAGGAATGTCGAAGAGCTTCGAACCCGTCGAAGAGAGAAAAACAGTGACATCGGGTAACCTCTTTAAGAGCTCCTTTAGGGCTCCTGAGTGATCAGGCTCTAAATGATCCAAAATAACGTATCTTATATCTTTGAGGTCGGTGATCCTGCTAATCTCTTCTAGGAATGGTTCTGTTGCCCCTTCTGGGGCTCCCTCAACTAGAACCCAACCCTCCGATGTTTCGACGAGGTAAGCGTTGTATGTAACGCCATCGGTTTTCCATAACGCTTCGAACAGCGTTTCTCCTTTTTCTATCGTTGTTATCCTCCAGATTCCTTCCCCGACCCTTTCCGATCGAATCTCGTAGCTCTCCATCCACACCATTACGACTTCGCTCTTTATAACCTTACACCCAAGAATAAAGGGATGCTTCGGCTTGCCATAGCCTTCCTCTTCCTCATCGCCTCGATCTACCTACTCGTCCAGCTTAGCCTCAATCCGGTAATGCTCTTCGTGACGATCATCTCAACCCTTTACTTTGCCCTGATCCTGCTTTCCTATCTCTTCTATGAGGAGAGGAAAACCGAAGATTTTGCTCCGCCAGTGAGCATCATTGTCCCGGCTTACAACGAAGAGGAAAACATAGCAGAAACCATTCAGGGGCTCCTCTCGATGGATTATCCAGAGTTTGAGATCATCGTGGTAGACGACGGCAGCACCGACAGAACCTACGAAATAGCAAAACGATTTGAGGGCGATCGTGTGAAAGTATTTAGAAAGAAAAACGGCGGTAAGGCTAGCGCACTAAACTTCGGACTGAAGCATGTCAGTTACGATTTCGTTGCCTGTATGGATGCGGATTCGGTTCCGTCAAAGAACGCCTTGAGGGAGATCATGAAGCTTTTCTTAGATGAGGATGTAGGAGCCGTAACACCTGCTCTCTTGGTTTACAAGCCAGGAAACCTGGTTGAGAAGTTTCAGTGGGCAGAGTATCTCACTTCCGAGCTCATAAGAAGGGTTTACGATCATATGGATGCCCAGTACGTGACTCCAGGCCCCCTTTCGGTTTATAGAAAGAAGGTTCTCGATGAGGTGGGACCCTTTAACGAGAATAGCATCGTGGAAGATCTGGAAATGGCAATAAGGATTCAGCACGCTGGTTATCGAATAGCACACGCCAGCAAGGCAGCTGTCTACACGAAAACGCCTAGAACGTGGAGATCGCTTCTGAAGCAACGACTACGCTGGAACCTGGGGGCCGTCGAACACCTCTTTAGTAAGCACAACTTAACCCTCGGCAACCTTGGAGTTATCGTTATCCCCTTCACCCTCCTAGGTATCTCGATCGTCTTTATCCTCTTCTTTAAGATGCTTTACGATCTTCTAAAGCCCCTCGAGCCGTTTTTCACTTTCCTAAAGCTGGGCGGCCATCTTACCGTTAAACCAACTCTAGATACTCAAACTTTCCTTGCTTCTACCCTCTCTATCAACCCAATCCAAGTAATTTCCTTTATCATTACACTTTTTGCCATTTACTTCGTCCTTAAGCTTGCAAAGGAGTACAATGAACCCATTTACTGGGACGGACTGCTCCTATTCCTTGCGGGCTACTTCCTCTTTTCCTTCGCCGTTTGGAGTCTCGTTATCTACTATAAAGTCTTGGGTGGAGAGATTAGATTCGGTGGCGTGACTTGGCGGGGCGGAGCTCTAAGAAGGTTGATAAGAAGCTCATCGAGCTTTCCATCTACCTAGCTGTCCTGCTATTTCTTGTTTCCTTTGCTGGAGCTTACCTTGGGCTTCTTGGTCGAACAAGCTTGGTAGAGAGCGACGTCTCCAACACGCTCGTCGATATGCTTTCTCTCCTCGAGATTGGCGAACCGACCGCTTGCGACCTTACTACGCTCCATATTATCGGCGATGAGCTCGACAGAATCGGACAGATCCTTAGCACGGGCAAGTACCCGGAGTATCTTCTAAAGTACTACGTTCTCCTCGAGTACAAGCACTATAAGCTTGTAGAATCCTACAACAAGGACTGTAACGGTTCTTTAACCCC
The DNA here is from genome assembly GCA_015520865.1 of Candidatus Iainarchaeum sp. Classification (GTDB taxonomy): domain Archaea; phylum Iainarchaeota; class Iainarchaeia; order JAADDC01; family JAADDC01; genus WANZ01. The sequence continues at coordinate 1,925 of WAPE01000050.1, read as the reverse complement.
AATCCTCTTCTTCATAACGAAAGACTGCCCAAAGTGTGACGCCATGGCCGGAATCCTTACGAATCTCAAGCAGAGCGATCCGGGACACATCTACATTTACACCTTCAACGCAACAATCCCTTCCCCTATTGTACACTATCTAATCCGGCATTACAACGTGAAGGAGTTTCCAACGATCGTGGTAGACCATAATATTTGTCACGTTTGCACCTACGACGAACTGAGATCAATAGCAGGTGAGAAACGATGAGGCGGGAGATCATCATCCTTACCATAGCTGCCATCCTATCGTACTTCGCTGAAGCGCTCTACGCGCCGTTCTACGCCGTTTACGTCGAAAAGATTGGTGGTGGCGTCGTTGACGCAGGTCTCGCCTGGGGTATCTATATGACTGTTCTCGGCCTGATGGTCTTTCTCGTGGCTAGGTACGTCGATCATCTCAAAAGACACGCTTGGATCCTTTACACAGGTTTTCTATCGGCATCGATCCTGTCCTTTGCTTATATCTTTGTTTCAAACGTCTGGCAGCTCTTCCTCATCCAATTTCTCATGGGATTAACGTGGGCAGCCGTAAATCCTGTTTGGGACGCATATTATTCCCTCTTCATAACCAAACGCCATGCTGCAACGGACTGGAGTCTCTTCGAGGGAGGAAGTAGATTGGCAAACGGTATTGCAGCAATAACGGGAGGTTTTATCATAAAGATCCTTGGATTCAGGGCCATCTTTGCCCTCGCAGGTCTTCTTAACCTAATTGCAGCCATCGTCCTCTTCCTGGAAAGAAGATCCTTCTCAGTGGTTTACTGAGGGCTCGGTCGCGGTAGGGGTCATCACCCCTCAGACAGTCGAGCCCTCCTCATCGCCCCATTATTTAATCCTTCCCGTCACCCTTAAATGTAGGGACCCGTGGCGCAGCCTGGATAGCGCGTCGGCTTGCGGAGCCGAAGGTCGGGGGTTCGAATCCCCCCGGGTCCGCTCAACCGGCTCACCGGTTGATCACGGAACGGATAGGGCACTCGCTTCCCTCGGCCCTACGCACTGAAGGCCTTCAAAAAGGCTTTGCCCCTATACCCCCGGGACGAGTGGGGTCGTTAAGATCCTACGCATCGAGGAAGCCGTTGACACTCTAGATCCACCAAGCGATCCTACCGCCCCTTAAGGACTTCTTCAACGTGGTTTAGGGCCTCCCTCAGAGAAAGGTTTTCCTTGAGATCTATGTAGTCGTTGGCCGAAAGGATGATCCACGGCTCGGAAAAAGGATCCTCTGGATAGAGGAATCCGTTTTGAGGTTCGACGAAGTACCTCTTTCCTTCTCTATCCTCTAAAACGATGATACAGTGTCCTTTGTTGTCCTCCTTCATCCTTCCGCAGTAAACATAAACGTTATCGGCCTCCACGTCAACTCGTTCAGCGTTTGCGTAGTACCAGTCCCTGTTTAACCAGAAACGGCCGGAGCCTTCCTTTGCTATCCTTATTTTCAACCCCTTCCCTATCGCCGTTCGAACGGCTGCCGCCATAAAGAGGGAGTAATCCTCGCAGTCACCACCACGTTCCGCTAGAAATTCCCAGATTGGAGAGATTCGATCTCCAATATCTGGCCGATACGAAAAATCGTTGTACCAGGGGATGCAAGGGAGGTTGAGGACGTCGCCTTCGGCAGAACCCCTTATGCAGGGTTCTATGTAGGTGCTCCACTCTGGTTCGTTGAGCTCGCTGTTGCCGGCTATCCACCTAGCTACCTCTTCTGCTATACCAGCCAATTGTTCTGCGCTGGTTCTGACACTGTTTAGCTCCTTTAAGGTTGATTCTAGGTTAAGTTCTAGTTCCTGATTCTTGCGCTGACAGGAAGCCAAATTACTCCTCGTTTCGATGAGCTCCTGGTTGGTTTCCAACAACGCTTGATTTAGACGACCGATCTCTTCCTG
>WAPE01000049.1 GCA_015520865.1 Candidatus Iainarchaeum sp. | reverse complement strand
TCCCTCATTTCATCAAAACTGACCTCTTCGGGGAACGTTAATGCCAGCGAAATGAAGTTTGCTACCCTCTCTATTGTCTCTTTTCCATACTTCTCCCTCATTTCCTCCATCCATTCCTTCGTGTGAACATCCACTGCGTGATCTGCCCAGTGGGCTGCAGCGACCTTCCAATCTTCCCCCTCGGGTAAATCCTCTAGTATCCAGGCCAATAGGGCGGTGTTGTAGGAATAGGGCTTTACTGGAAAGTTCACATCCTTCATTAACCACGGATTGAAGTGAACGGTGTTTCTCGGGAGCTCCGTAGGTTCGTGATGATCCACGTAGTACAACCTTACTCCAGTTTTTCTTGCATCTTCTGCGATGACTCTATCGATCCTTATGTCTGCGAGGAGATAGGTGTTCCCTTCTTCGAAAGAAACCTCCTCCCTATCCTTTCCAAAGGCCTCTGTATCAATGCCCATATTTTCTAGTAGTTTTTTAAGGAGCGCTCCTGCTACAATTCCGTCAGGATCGATGTCGTGGTAAAGTATGACCTTATCTTCCTTCTCTAGCTTATCTAGGAATCGTTGCTTCTGTCTTTCCATCCCCTCTGGTATCCGGATCTCTCTAGGTATCTCCATACTCTTCCCACACCCTGCTTAGTTTCTTATCTCGGGTTTTCAGGTTTAATCCGTACTTTCTCGCGTAAAAAAGGTAAGCCGCGTCGTAAGCGGTCAAGCCTTTTTCAATAGCAAGCGAAAGGATCCCTTTCCCATCCTCCGGATCTACCCTTATTATTTCTATGTCTTGCTCAAGGAAGAGCCTGAGCAAGTCTAATCCGGCGTTTTTGTCTAATCTCTTCCGTAAAACGTTTTTCCAAACAACGTTGGCAAACTCATAAATTGTAAGGTCGAGCACATAACCAGATACGTATTTCCCTTCCTTCAAGAGTTCGAAGATTTCGGAAGTATCATAAAGATTCATCGTTCTCTGTCCTCCCGTATCATTTTGACGATTTCATCAATATCGATGTCTTCTAGGATTTTAGCGGCTTCCTTTGCTGCTCTTTTTGCTCTTCTCACGCGTTCTTTCCTCAATTCTTCGATTAACGCTCTCTCTAACAAGTGAGACAGCTTCAGGCTCTTCTTCTTCGCCTCTTTCAGGAGATCCTCCCTAACCCTCACGGTGGTTACCACGTAGCCCATGTATATATATTTACCCTCGCTGTATTTAATCCTTTTTCTCCATCAACGCGTAGAAGAACCCTATCGTGTCGTGGCGATGGGGCCAGGCCCGCATCGTTCCCGGAAGGAAACCAGGGTCATAGGGTTTTTCCAACGGAACTAACCTTGCTTCTGGATGATTCTTTAGGAACCAATCTACGTTCTCTTCGTCCTCTTCTCGAAATATAGAGCACGTCGCGTAGAGCATCCTCCCACCAGGCTTCAATAATCTCCAGCCTGCTTCCATAAGTTCCCTTTGAACCTCCACAAACTCTAATATGTCTTCCTCGCTCCTTAACCTCCATCTCAGCTCCGGATTCCTCTGGATCGTCCCGGAGGAGGTACATGGAGCATCTAATAACACTCTATCGGCGGTTTCTTCCCCTAACCTTTCGGGGGCCTCCCTTCCGTCCATAACAAACAGATCAACGATCTTTACACCTCCCCTTCTCAAGAGCTCCTTCATCCGCTCTATCCGTTTTTCATTAATATCTACCGCGTAGATTTTACCTTTGTTCTTCATTAGATCAGCTAAATGGAGTGTTTTCCCTCCAGGGGCTGCCGCAAGGTCTACAACAGTCTCCCCCGGCTGTGGATCGAGGAGTAAAGACGCTGCCGCCGATGCCTCCTCCTGAGGAAAAACCTTCCCTTCTTTGAAGGGCTTGAATCGATCGAGATCAAGGGAACCAAAGACCTTTATCACTGTTGGAACCCTTTGGCTAACCCTATACTCTAGTCCTAGACGGTCCAGCTCCCTTTTTACTTCTTCCAATGACCCCTTTAGTGTATGAACCCTTAGAGAAATAGGAGGAGGTTGATTGATCTTTTTCAGGTACTCTTCAGCTTCTTCTTCTCCGAGGAGGTCGATAAGCTTCGTTATGTAGAATTTCGAGACGTAGTACCTGTACATGAGCTCCTCCTCTCGGCTTTTTGGCGTAAAGTCTAGATTTTTGAGATTGTCCCAGACGTTCCAGAAGAACATCGATGCGTAGGGATGGGACCTTGTTCTTATCTCTCCAGCTAAAACACTTCTAACGAGCTTCTTTTGCTTGTTGGAGAGGTCTCTAAACTTGAGGAGCTCAATGGACAGGCGAAGCGCGTTCCTTAGCGTTTCGTCCAAAAGATAGACGTTCTTTACACCGGTCAATTCCCTTATCTTCTCGTCGTAGATCCCCATTCTCCTCATAATTCCGTAAAAAACCGCAGTAGCAAACCGTTCGATTCCTCCTTCAAGCCGGTACCTCTTGAACACCCTTCTCTTTGCGTCCTGGCTGGGCTTTATCCTCTCCGACAGTATCAGTGCTTCCAATAGCGCCTTTACTGCCTTCCTCAGAGACATTCTTCATCAACCTCCAGAGGTTCCTCAGGAGGAACCTCCTTTCCCTTTCTCCTAACCTAATCTCTTCGACTGCCTCCTTAAAGAACCTAGCTGCCTCACCCATTGCCTCGATATCTACCATGTAAGGAACACCTACCTTCGTCCCAAAGGCATACGTAAAGAGAACGGGGTCTTCCCAGGAGAGTGGAACGTCGTAGATCAGGTAAGCTATATACGCTAACCCCCTCAGGGTGGCTGCGCCAAGTCCGGGAACCATAAGGAGCTCCGAGAAAGAAGAAACGTTCCTTGCTATCTCCAAAGCCTTCTCTGATATCTTCCGAGGAATCTTCAGGTAGTAGGGCATCTCCTGCAGGTTAATCTTTCCCTCTTCCCATCCAAAGAGCGTTTTTTGACCTTCTACCATCCTCCTTAGTGTAAGGACCGTGTAAACAATCTTCTTTGGTGATTCATCCTGAACAATATCTACAACGGCCTTTTTTGCTTCTTCGTTTTGCTCGCCGAAGACGAGGGCGTACCTCTCCTTCCTTCCGGCAGCGGCTTCCCCTTCTTCCCAGCTCCAGTGGTACCTCCTTGCCAACCTTTGCTCGAGGTTCATTCCCTGATTCAGAACAACCCAGTGCTCCCCGTCGGTAAGAAGTGCATGGAAGTAGAGGTTGTATCCGTCCTGAAACGCCGCCGAATCAAACTTCGCAGTCTTTCTGCTAACCTCCTTCCACTCCTCGGGGATTTCCACCCTCCCTTTACCTCCGTAAACCTTTATCGGGAAGTCTTCTGGCAATCCTTCCTTCAGCGCCCTTATTGGTACTGTGGTGGATCCCGAGAACTGCCATTCAAAGCCTAAAACGGTTGAAAATGCCTGAAACCAGATCGGATGTGCAAACTTCATTAACGTTTCCTCCACTCCGATCTCTTCCACCATAAACTCCACGATCCTTGGCGCCAGAAGCCGAATGTATCGATAGTGCCAGACAGGCCCATCCGCTAACCTCATCGTTGTTTCTCCGACCCTCACGATCTTAGCTCACTCTTACCCCTTTATGAACCTTTTGGAGGTTAAGTTCCGGTAATGGAAGATTCCGCCTGGATTGTATTGGAACACGGTAGGTGTGGCTGGGGTGCTTGCTACTTCTGTGGCTGGGGAAAGAGGTCCGCCGATACAGATCTCGAGGAGCTCAAAGAGAAGTACCTCAGATTCTTGGAGAAGAACCGTGGCAAAAAGGTCGTTAAGGTTTTCTCCTCTGGGAGTCACCTAGATTTTAACCAGTATCCGAGGGATTTTGTTCGATTTCTTGTAGAAAAGGCCAAGGAATACGACTTCAAGGAGATCGTCCTCGAGTCTTTGCCTCGATACATCACGGAGGAAACCCTAGAAGCCATCCGGGTTCCAGGGATAAAGATAACCATAGCAATCGGCCTAGAGGTGGCCGATGACGAGATTCTCAACAAGTACCTCCTCAAGGGTATGACTGTAGAGGATTACGTCCGAGCAGCAGAGCTATTAAGGAAGAAGGGCTTTGGAGTTAGGACCTACGTTCTTGTGAACGGCCATCCGTACCTATACAAGCATCCTGAGCTCCAGAAGGAGCTTCTGGAAAAAACTCTAAGGGTAGCCACGAAGTACTCCGATTCCGTCGTTGTGATCAACGCCTATCCCCACAAGTACTCGCGACTCATGCTGGACTGGATCAATGGGGAGTGGAAGCCCCTCGATGAAGAGGAATTCTATGGAATGATCGAAGAGGTGATGAAGAGGCTTGGCGCCGAGAAGGAAGAGAAAAATCTGTATATCCTCAATGGGATTCCGATTGAGATCGACTTCAGTAACTTCGCCTTCGTTCCAAAGATCCCCAAAGAACTCTGGGTGAAGATCAAGGGTGCCACAGTGGAGAATTTAAAGCACCCTCACTTCGAGGTCTGGCAGGACTTCTTTACACGGTTTTATAGACCTCCCAAGGAAAAGTTCTGCGCTTTCTTCCTCCCCTGTTCCTTCCGAAAGCCCTACAGGAAATCCCGAACCCACCGGGAGATCCGAAAGGCGATATCAGGTTACCCCTGGTTCAGACACCTTCATTGGATCGTCGTCTCAACCCCTGGAGTTATCCCCTACGAGTATCACGATAGGTACCCCTTCACGCACTACGATTGGCCTGAGTGGGAGGAAACACCTGAGGTGATGGAGGAATACAAAAGGGTAACGAAGGAACGGGTGAAGAGATACCTAGAAAGGCATAAAGACCACTACAAGGCCTTTATCGCTTACTTCCATTGTAATTCAGACACTTTAGAAGCCATAAAGGAGGCCTTTCGAGAGCTCGGTATGGAGGACAAGCTTATTATCGTTCTAAAGGAAGAAGATTGTGAGCGCATAAAGAAGGAAACCGGAAGGGAAAGAATGGGCAGCTCGATGGTTCGTCATCCCATTGCTCTTCAGCGGTTGAAGGAAGTTTTAAACGAGGTCTGCAGTCCTCTCATCCAAAGAACTTAGCACCAACCTCTCTTAGTATCGTCGCGGCAAGGGTTTGGGTTATTTTATTGTGATCGAGGGGTGGAGAAACCTCTACGACGTCGAAGCCCACGAGAGGAAAGGACGACTCCTTCAGCCATTTCAGGAAAAGTCTAAACGATATTCCGCCAGGTTCAGGTGTTCCCGTTCCCGGAGCCTCGGAAGGATCGAACACGTCGATGTCAATGGAGAGGTAAACTGGTGTGTCTGTATAAAGGGGTTTTAGCTTGTAGGGAACGACCTTTATCTTCCCCTGTGCCCATTCCAGCTCTTCCCCTGAAACGTTCCTGACTCCCATAACCGTCACATCTCCAACCTCTTCGTAGATCCTCCTGATCACTGTCGCGTGGTTGTATTTGTCTCCTCGGAACTCGTCCCTTGCGTCAAGGTGGGCGTCGAGGACGACTACCCTTATCTTCCCCCAGCGTTTCGCAAAACCTCTCACGAGGCCAAGAGTAACGAAGTGGTCTCCACCTACGTAGGCAGGAACGTCCTCGCTGACGACTTCTTCGATCTCCAATGCTGCCACCTCGCCCATTCCGTCTATCTCGACGACCCCTTGGGGTTCAAGCGTTACACTTCGTTCGAAGAAAACGGAGTACGGTTCAAGGAGTCGTATCGCATCGAAAACACCGTAGGGACCCTCCTTTGCACCTCCCCTTCCTGCGACAAGTCCTTCATAGGATATTCCCAGTACCCTCACGGAATGATATGGCGGCGAACCTTTTATGGAGGAACCCCCCAAATACTAGCGATGGAGCACCTCGAGCTCGGCCTCATAAAGAAAACCTTTGTCCTCATCCTACTCGCCGTACTCCTGTACTCAGCCTTTCTCATAAGTAACTCCCTAGCCGTTCTTTCTGACGCCGTTTATGCTTTGACAGACGCGCTCTTTGTCTTTTCCCTATGGATTTCCCTCGTCCTCGTCTATCGGAACGTAATATCTCCACTTTCTCTCAAATTAACGTCCCTCTCAATCCTCATCCTTTCCATCCTCCTCCTCTTTGCCTCAGCCCTCCTCCTTTACTCGGGATTCCTTGGCCTACTTACACGTTACCCTATCGCACACCCCGAAGTAGTCATCGCGGCTGAAATCCTCTTCGTTTTCGTCATCTTCTACGTTTACGTTTCCTTACGGGAGGAGGCCCTCAAAGACGATGTTAGGGCACTCGTAATGATCTCCCGTGACGTTGAGAGGAACATCCTTTCCTCTTTCCTCGTCATGCTTGCCGCACTCTTTGTCATGATAGGCCTCGTAAGCCTAGATGCCATTGTAACGATCCTAATATCTTCCTACGTTCTCTACAGAACCCTCATCCTTTCCTACCGATCCTTCCGCTCCCTCTTTGACGTTTCCGATCCCCTCCTCTTAGAGGCCATAAAGGAACGCATAGAAGGTGCCGGCGCGAGACTTCTTTCATACCGAATCCTTGGCGTAGGTCCCTTCTACTACGTAGAGCTTACCGTTGATGCTTCCCATCTTCCAGATCGCTGGGAGAAGGTGGAAGAGGTTCTTAGAAGGAGGATAGAACACATCCTTCCTTCC
>WAPE01000048.1 GCA_015520865.1 Candidatus Iainarchaeum sp. | reverse complement strand
GACCGTCACGCTCCAAGGTGGTTTAAAGGTATCGAGAAAGGTCTTAAGCCCCCTCCACCACTCAGGAATGAGGGTTATCTCGTCGAGGAAAACAAAGGCCCTCTTCAGCTCCCTTTCCTCTAGAAATCTCTTGTACTCCTTCAAAAGATCGTAAATCTCTCGGTAATCATCGTATACGTCGCAGCTACAGTAGAACACAGACCAGGGCTTTTCCCTTTGTAGTAGTTGACGTATAAGGAGCTTCATGCCTAGCGTTTTGCCCGTTCTTCTCCCGCCAATTACGAAGTTTAGATCTCCAGGGCCAAGGGAAACTTCCTTTATCCAGCGGGGCAGGTATTTGTACTCTAAGCTCTCGTATACTTCCAGATCTCGATCCTTTTCTCCGAACCACCATGGGTTGAAATCTTCCCACATATGTTTACCTATAGTAAACATACCTTTAAAACCGTTGTTTGGAACAAGTAAACATCCGTGGTAAATGAGTAAACTACTTCTTGTCAGCACATCTTTAATGATCCTCGTCGAGGGACCCCTCACAACCTGGCTGGGAAAAAACATATCTGTCGTGAAGGAGGTCTTCTTAGAAAGCGAAATCGACGAGAAAATTAACTGTAGAGGTTGTCTATTAACTCGTTCCTTTATCAACGCCCACACGCACCTTCCCATGATACTTCTAAGGGGTCTTGTCTCCGAAAAGAACTTCTGGGACTGGCTGAGGGAAGTTCAGGCACTGGAGGAGGATTTAAGAAGGAAGGAGATTCGGGCAGGCTACTACCTGGGGCTCTGGGAGAATATCCTGGCCGGAAACACGAAGGTTTACTCCATGTATAGAAATTATGACCTCGTTGAGGATACCCTTGGTGTAGAGCTTCATATCGGACCGATCTCCTTTCGAGAGAGCGACAAAGACGTTTTCTCGCTCCTGGAGAGGTTTAAGAAGAGGGCTCCGGAGGGCGTGGTTCCCGCCCTCTTTGCCCACTCGCTCTACAACCTCCCCCTTGAGAGGTTGAAGGAGATCGCGGAGATTCTAAAAGAAAGAGCCATCGAGTTCCAGATCCACGCCTCCGAGACAAAGGAGGAGGTATTAGAAGTGAAAAAGCGCTTTGGGCAGTACCCTGTGAGGGTGATGGAAGCATTGGGGCTATTGACGCCAAAAACGATGCTTGTTCATGCTGGATGGATTACGAAGAGCGAGCTGGACCTCGTAGCTAAGCAATCTAGCTCTCTCGTTCATGTTCCAGCCTCCAACGCAAGGCTCGCAATCCACGGTTTCTTCCCCTGGAAAGAAGCAGAGGAAAGGGGGATAAAGGTCCTCTTCGGGACAGATTCGCCAGCCTCAAACGATGGACAGAGCATTCACCACGATCTTCGGTTGGCTCTCCTCTTTGCCAAGGATAGGTACTGGGATGTTGAACCCTTTAGCTGGAGAAGCGTCTCGAATGCCTTTGATAGAAGGGGGTTTGCGCTCTGGGAGCCTAGAGAAACCGTTATAGAGAAAGGAGAAGCACTCGTAAATACCTTTCTTTACGCTCCTCACCTCTTTTCGCTGAAGTTCCTCGTAAAGAACGGTAAGATCCTTTATCCGAGGAAAACTCCTAGAAGAGTTCTCTGGGCACTAAAGGTCGCCCGTAGGTTCAGAGAAAGGTTGGAAGGTTAGCACGTTCCAAAGAGCTTGCAAAGGGCATTGATTTCGTAGGAATTTAACCTTCGGGTGAGCGCCAAGATAAAGCGGTGACGGTTGGAAGAGTTTTCTCCTAAATATTCATTGGCTCCAATAACTAAACGTTTAAATGCATACGGATGAAAAGTCTGTTCGGGTTTCACATCGAAAACAGTATTACAGTCGGATGGAACGGTGTAGTCGAGTACTTTAGAACCGTCTACAAAGCCGAAGATGTTCCTCTCGGGACCCCATTCAAAGATTGTAGACTGCCATCTTCCTGGGGTCAGACCGTAAAACTTGTCTTCAGAACCTGAAGGGCAATTGTAGGTAAAGTACATTGCTGCACCAACGATGGTACCGCCGCTGTTATGTTCTGCTAGCGTGAAATCCATATTGTCATCCGAAGACCCGTAGTAAAGATCTTTGGGCCAAGCAACAGTCGACGGACCGGTATAGGTAGTCGGTATAAAGATCGTGTCTAGAAAACTGAAATTATCGACACTATACAGCTTGTAATCACCTACTATCAAATAAGTCGAAAGATCATCAGCAAAGTAGCGGGACACACCGTCTTTCCTTATCCGCGGAGCAGCTGGTGTCTGGTGCCAGTTCGGAACAGTGTTCCAGGCCCCATCGGGAAAGTCTAGGGTGTAGATGGCGATCAGGTTGTCGTCGTCGATGAGGCAGTCGGGGTTTTCGTAGATGCAGCGGATTTCGTCAGGGGAGAGGACTCGGGAATAGATTTGGACTTCGTAGACATCCCCATTCATCCACTCGTTGGGCTGAGAATGGGACCACCAGGTGCCAACAGTCAACGGAACACCATCGATGCCCGTACTTGCATCATCTGCAACGGGGTCGTAACTTCCCTCCACACAAGAAAGTCGGTCCCAGTTTACACCACAAAGTTTTACTGTTTTTGAACCAGGGTCAAAAGACATCGACGTGAGAACTTTTTTACCAGTTATATTATACCCATTCAAACAGATATCGACCCTCGAAGCAGTGTTCTGTGTGTTTAAGTCGAAGAATCCACACTGGAGCCCGTTGTTATTGTAGATGTGGAAAACAGCGGTAGCACCCGAATGGGCACCAATAACCACAGTATGCCCTGTCGTGACATATTTCCATTCCTTATACCACACTAAAATCGTGAAAGGTTTTGAAGAATAAGGATAAGTTATACTGATCGTGGCATAATCATTATTCCCATCAAAATAAAGCCCCTCCTTCGTCCACATATGAAGATCGTAGATCTTGTTGTTAGATGTATCGATATCGTTTCTGTCGAAGCTGTAGTAGAGGACGAGGCCCTTTCGAACGTCTTCACCCCTGTAGAGGGCCTGGATCTCTTCATCTGTGAGGGGGCGGTTGTAGATGCGGACTTCATCAATAGCCACACCATTCACTTCTCCTTCACCCGACACATCGTTACCTAGAAGCTGGAGGTTCTCGTCGCTATCGAGTGGTTGAATATCTAGAGATAGTTTTCCGTCAAAAACCACGTTACCTGATGAGTCGAGAATTTCCATCCTCATGGAGTTTGAGGTTTTATTATATTCACCAACAACAAAGTACCAACGAGATAGTTGTAAACTGCTCGTTTGATGTATTTCGCGGGTGGTCGTCCCGTTTCCCTCACCAAAAAGTAGCTTCAACGTAGTATTATCCGACAGTATCCAAAACCCCTTTTCCTGACCGCGACCCATATCTATGACCGCCTTATAACCAGGAAGATCAACCATGGGCTTATACCAGAAGGTGACTGTAAAAGAAGACTGTTCTACGTTAATCTCGCTCAAATGGGACGTAACGATGTTATTATCACCATCACCAACAACTGCGTCTCCTCTCACACCCTCCACAATATCCGTGCTCCAATTAAAATTACTAGCTGTGCCGTCATGGTATCCATTCAACGTGGCCAGGGTGCCTGTGTGGTAGTAAACGGGGTGTTTGCCGGAGAAGTCGAAGGTGTGGACGGAGGTAAATGGGATCCAGAGGTAAACAGAGCGGTCTAGGGTAGCTGGAGCGGTGAAGGAGTAGTCTCCAACGCTCACCTTGAGTGTGTATTTCCTTTCAGGCTCGTAGGTACAGTTATCAAAGCCATAGAAATAAATAATTGCTGTATCGCCGGATTTTAGGGTATTGGTGTTGGATAGGAAACCCTTTGAAGCACCACAGAGCTCCTTTCCCTTGTAGAGGTAGGCCATGGGGTGGAGAGCATTAAGGTCAACGGTGGAGTTTCCCACGTTTTGTAGGAAGACCTTCCAGGTATAGGGGGTTGAAACAACGGCGTTGTGGACAAGAAGCTGGTTCGAGGCGATCTTGGTTGATTCTACCTGGGATGAAACGCCGAAGAGGATGTTCTGGTTAGTGTAGTAAAGCACGCCGGCGATGCCAACAAGGAGGGCGATGAGGAGGAGTTCCGCTACTATCGAAGACTGTAGACGCATCGAATAGATAATGGAATGGGAATTTAAAAGGGCTCCGGCACAAAGATAGTTCTCGATGGTGTCCCTAGAAGCCCTCCGAAAGAAGGTTCTTGAACAAACGAAGAAGAAGCTAGCCGAAGCCTATACCGAAAAGGATCGCTACGTTATTCAGGCCATTGAGGCCCTCGACGATGTAGACGCCACGTTCAACCTTCTCGTTGCCCGAGTAAGGGAATGGTACTCCCTTCACTTCCCCGAGCTGAACACAATTCTGAAGGACCACGAAGCGTACCTCAAGCTCATCGTAACCCTCGGAAGAAGGGACAACTACAATGAGGAAGCTCTAAAACAACTCGTTGGCGAAAAGCTCGCTGGAGTTATCATGAATGCCGTGAAGGAATCTTCGGGAACAGATATAGGGGAGGAAGACCTTAAGGTCGTTCAAGATCTGGCCAATATCGCGCTAGAGCTGAGGAGTTACCGCAACGAGCTCGTCGAGTACATCGATAGGGTTATGGAAGAGGTAGCGCCCAACGTGAAGTACCTGGCGGGTCCGCTACTGGGAGCAAGGCTCATAGCAAAGGCTGGCGGCCTGAAGAAGCTCTCCATGCTACCAGCTTCTACCATCCAGGTTCTTGGGGCCGAAAAAGCTCTCTTTAGACATCTAACAAAGGGTTCTCGACCTCCAAAGCATGGCATCCTCTTCCAGCATCCTTGGGTGAGGAACGCCAAGCGCTGGCAGAGGGGCAAGATCGCAAGATCCCTAGCGGCGAAGCTGGCGATAGCCGCTAGGGAAGACTACTTTGGCGGAGAGTTCATCGCAGAGAGATTGAAGAAAGAGCTTGAGGAGAGGGTAAGGGAGATAAAAGAGAAGTACAGGGAGCCACCGAGGAGGGAAAAGAAGCAGCCAAAGGGAAAGAAGAAGGGAAGGAAAAAGAAAAGGAGG
>WAPE01000047.1 GCA_015520865.1 Candidatus Iainarchaeum sp. | reverse complement strand
TCGTAGAATGACGGGTCTCTAGCAGCGTGGTGGTCGATAATAATCCTATCGATCTTGTTTGCAAGCTCTTCTGTTCTCCTCCAGGCCTCCTCCACCACCTTCGTCCCGATCCGATAGCCCTTTATATAGGAGAGTGGCCCGTCGATGTAGAGGATGTCGGGTTCCTTGGAGAGGATCCACTCGAAGGCCCTATCATCCAAGGCTCCTTCCACGTCGGAGGTGTAGAGAAATCCCAGGTTCTCCTCGATGTAAACCATTATAACCCATCCTAGCTTCGTTTCGGGTTCTCCGTGATAAACAGGTGGAGAAAACTCTATTCTCGTCGATCCAAACTGTCTTACGGTCCCATCAGCCGGTTGGACGTTATCCTTCCATATAAACATTGAGAACCGCTTCCGCTGACTCTTATTGATGTTCTCCCTCCAGTCTTTCCCTAGAATCGGCTTCCCTTCGTAGAAATCGCAGTCCGGGCAGTAGTGGTCAAAGTGGTAGTGTGTTATGATGTGAAGATCAACGGATCGACCAATTTCAGAGAGGATCTTCCTTGATTCCTCCAAAGCAAGGACCTCCAAAGGGTGCGGAGGTAATCCGTATCGACGAGGGGCAAAGGAAGACCAAAGATCGATGCCGATAGTTAAGTCGCTTGTTTCCACAACGTGGGCCATCGATCTGACACCAAAGGAGTCTGCCGCGAGGAATCGAACCCTCATTACTGGAAACCTATTACCCGTCCCCTTTATATAACCCTGCCGGCCATCTCCTACCACAAAGGTGGTTGACGTGAACGTGAGCGACATAAAACCGGGTATGAAAAGGATTGACGTGACCGTAGAAGTGGCGGAGGTTTATCCCGTTCGGGAGGTCACGTCTCGAAAGGATGGAAGCAAGCACCAGGTAGAGGAAATACTCGTCGGCGACGAGTCGGGAAGCATCATACTCTCCCTGTGGGACAACGACGTCGGAAAGCTCAAGGAAGGAGACGTCATAAAAATTGAGAACGGGTATACGACCGTCGTTAGGGGTTCTATGAGGCTGAACGTCGGAAGGTATGGAAAGATCGAGATCGTCGACGAAGATGTGAAGGCAAACACGGAGAACAACCTCTCCGACAGGGAGGTAAGGCCTCCCAAGCGCTACGGTTTCCCAAAAGGAGGAAGGTTCTGAACCATCCTCCCTATTTCTTCTTCCAGGAAGGATCTTTCTGCGATATAAATGGGATGCTTCTTCCCAAACACGAGAACCCTTCCTTCTTCGTACGCCTTAGCCGTTAGGGAACAGAGGAAGGCATCTCGCTCGTGTTTGTTCCAGCCTTTCCTTTTCGCCAACACCTCCACCAGAGGGATCCTCATGGGAGCCACGAAGGTTTCTATTATCCTTCCAGAGAGGCGTTCTGAGAGCCTCTTTGCCCTTTCGTGGAGTTCCTTCATGCTCTCCATAGACAGCGGTAGCGGACGGAAGCCCTTCCTTATGAGCTCCCTTTCAGAATCTCTCCAAGGTATTTCGAGGGATAGAGGTGCGTCGACGGCCACTATGTCAATATCATAGAAGAAGTTGAGAATATCTTCGTCGTCGAAGAGTGTTTTGCATTGGTCGGGATAGATACAAACACCGCTGGGGTTCTTCTCCCTTGCCGACAGATCCAGTCCGCCGAACCTCATTCTATGCCCATCTCCTGCTTGATGAAATCCCTTAACTCCTTCCTGCCGCTCCGAAGGTATGGAACAAGATCGAACACAGTGTAATTCCTCATAAGGGCGTGAAATAGCTTTATAGCAAGGACTTCTCCGTCAGTTTCTCGTTCTATATCGAGGCAGGCCTTGAAGATCTCATCCTGGAGCTTTCCGGCGAACTTGGAATCCGTTGAATCGGCAAGGTGAAGGATCTGTCCCTCGGGAGTGGGCGTCACGCCGATGCCGTGGGCCTCGGAGATCACTCGAATGAGGTAGTCGCTTGCCTTTCGATAACTGAGCTCGGCGATGATGGAAAACTCGTGGGAGAGGTACCAATCGTCCCTGGGTTTAAATCCGCCCGTTATCTCGTCGTAATCGTACTGGTAGTACTTGAAGATGTCGTGGAGGAGCGCTCCGGCGATGACATAGTCCCGATTAACGGTAAAACCGTAGGTAGATGAGAAGGTGTCAGCGAGGGAAGCCCCTATACGGGTCACGCCAACGGTGTGATCGATGAGGCCGCCAGGATAGGAGTGATGAGCCTTCGGGGCTGCAGGAGATTCCTCCAACTTGATAAGAGGCTTTACGTCGGTGAACGTGATCCGGGGATCCTCTAGGAAGGAAACGACGAAATCTTGTAGCTCAGGATCTTCTATCTTCTCCGCCTCGTCGAAGAGGAGCTTTAAACGGTCAGGAGTGCTCACCCTCATCACCCATCAGCTGGTGGTCTATTCCTCATCCCGAAGAAGTTAGGAATAGTAGGGTTTAAGAGAAGGAGGAAAGAACCCACCAAGTCCATTTCCTTACCTCTGGCTCCGATAGTCTTGCTAAGACAGCCGCAATCTTGTTCTTCGCGTAGAAAGACACGTAACGGGAGAACGTAGAGTTTCCAGAGGGAAGCTTTCTTCCAAGGAAGTAAAGAAACGCTCTAAGCTCAGCTACCAGGTTTGCGTCCTTGAGATGGTAAACTTCACCAGGATCAAAGCTATCACGGTAGGCACGCTCCAAATGAAGGATAATATCC
>WAPE01000046.1 GCA_015520865.1 Candidatus Iainarchaeum sp. | reverse complement strand
GAACTCTACAACATGGTCTCCTTCCCGCCGGCAACAATAACGGTAACTGCTCCCCTAGACACAAAACCCACCTTCAAATTCAGTGTCGAGTTCAACTATGAAGCCTGTGTTTCCCACTTCGAGGACCTCTTCAAGATGTATCACATCCGAAGGGACCCCAAGAGGGTCTGTAACTTCATAGAGAAAGATGTAAGCAACGCATTCAAAGGTTTGAAGTTCAACTATGAGGAAAATGAGCCTGGCGTCTACGGGGTCTGGTTAACACAGATCGGTCCAGCCTCTGAGTGGAAGTTCGACAAATATCTCTATTTAAGGATAAGAATCGTGTTTGATGTAAATGGAGCTAAATTTGCACTGGATAAGGTTATACCGGTTACCTGGGAGCCGAGCGTCGATGTCGAAGCTAAGGTAGAGAAGAACGACGACACTAGGGAAGTAAACGTGGTTCTCGGAGCAAACTATCCATACCCTGTTTCCGTTCCCTACGAAGTAGTCGTTAGGGCTCCCAGGGACGGTGGTGTCTTTGTAGGAACCTGGGAATCCACCCATACGTTTACGGGACACCTCCGAGCGGGAGGTAAAACTGTTCTCTCCTTCAAGGTAGAGGCCTCGAATAATAACTACGTTGTAGAGGTGAAGGTGGGGAAGTTCTACAACGAAAAGGGAGAATTTAGCTACGGGGCGTTCTACGACGAGAACATCCCCTTCACAGTACCTCCCGAGGGAGAAATAGACTTCGACACGCCCAAAGCCCCTGAAGAGCCGGGAGATAAGGAAGTGATTAAGGGGAATGATGTTCTCACACGTTGTGGAAAGGCTCTCCCCGTAGCCTACGTTGCGAAAGATTACCTCCCCTACACATCCAGCGGAGAGATCAACGACGGGGAGATCTACGCTTACGAGGATAAGTTGATAAATGGTTCTCAGCCGTCCTTCCTCCTCTTTGACAGGAACGCCGTAGAAAGGCTCGGAGAAAAAGTCCTAGAAGACGCCAATACATCCCTAGAGGCCTTGAAGAAGGCGATATCCAACCAGAGCATAGGGAGCGACTGTAGCGGGATCCTCAGCCAGGACATCTCCTTCACGGCCATCGAGAAGAACGAGAACGAGTTCGCCAAGTGTTGTCAAAAGTACGGCCTCAGCTCCCTTTGCGGAGAGGTAGCAAGGTACGTTGAGAAGGTAACGAAGGCCCCCATCTACTACGTTGACGAAGGAAAAGGATTCGTCGCCCTCGTGAACTACAACTTCGAGGAAGATAACTACGAGGTCGTAAAGGTACTGGAGGAGCTCAACGACTTTGCCAAGCACTACAGGGCCTTCTGGCAGCTCTTCTTCAGGGGAGCAACAACTGGAAACGTAAGCTATCCGGTCGTGCTGAGCAAGAATAAAGCTACGGTAGGTAACCTCTACTTCTTCAGTTGCAAGGGCTGCTCCTCTGTCAAACCTCTAAATGGGAAGCTCTGTGCAAAGACCGGAAGAGACGGAAAGGTCTACGGGTACGTTTACGGAGCGAGTTCTGGAGAGGTTGAAGTAAATGCAACCTGTGAAGGCCAAAGGTGTACCTTCTACAGGGGACTCGAGAACGAGCAAGGGTTTGAGTTTAGCAGCACCAGAACGTTTGCCCTTGTGGAACCCGTAGGAGGAGACAAGCTCAGCATCCTCTTTAACATCTCGCCGAAGCTCTACAAGGCTGGGGAAAACGGAAACGAGCTAGATCTCCTCTTGGATCCCGAGAGCCTGAAGCAGACAGATGTCGAACCTGTGTCAAAGATCGTGCTCCATATCGGAGAGAAAACCTACGAGTTTAACCTAGATAACCCTGTTGTCGTTCCTGTCGGTTGGTGTCTCGTACCGAAGGGTAACCTCTATAGTTATTCCTCGGACGATGCGTACCAGGATGGAAACGTTACCTTCGTGACGGTATTTGACCTTGAAAGCACGTTCAACGCTTTGAAACTCGGAAGTGGCATCGGGGAGGCAAACCTTGTTCCAATAGAATGTAACAACGGCGAGTGGTACGCCTTCGAGAACGTCGAGTCCTACGTAGACGCATTGAGGAACTATTACCTGCCCCACGATCCGAAAGGACTTGCAGAAGCCCTGAACAACGGATATCCCGAAGTAAAATTTGAGCCAAACATCGGCTACTTTGTAGTACTGACGAAAGAGGTCGGAGAAGTTGGTAGAATAGCCTGTAAAAAATTGTTCACCTGGTCCAGCGGCTGGTTTGGCTACATTGCCGTCGCCGACGAGAACGGAAGGTACACGCATCGCTGTGAGATGCTGGATGGTAATGCCATTGCGGATCGCTCTCACCTCTTCTGTTACTTTCTCCAGAGCAACGAGGGTAGTGGATCTAAGGAGGAGAATAAGAATATAGGAGGCAAGATCTACGAGTACAGCACCGGTGAGAAGAACCTCTGGACCGATCAGCCCATTTCACCAGCATTAGAGGTAAATCAGTGTACTGCTAAAGATTTTGAAACGAACTGGATAAAGTGTACGAAGGATAGCTGTCCGGTATCAAGTAAGGTCGTAAAGATTGTACAGCCGAGTGAAAAGGGAGAAAGCGAGGTTTACTATGCCGTGGTGCCTGAAGATTACATAAATCACTTGGATGGAGGTTTTATCCAAGAGCTCAACATCGATGAGGTAAATGCTTATGATCCTCAGAAAAAGGAGATTAGACCGCTCTACTTTGGAGAGAATCGTACGAGCTACGAGATCGTAGATGGAGACAAGATTACCTGGCACGACACGAGGTATAGGTATAGGTTAGATCCGGATGTTCAGCCGGGTGGTGGACTGATCTTCTTCACCTTTACAGGAAGTTCAGTAGGTAAAAAAGTCGATGGATATGCAGCGTACGAAAGCGCTAATGGAAAACGCTTCCGGACGAACTTCATCGTCTTCTACCTCGGAGGAGGAAAATACGGAGCCCTATTAGACAAAGACGCCGACGCTGACTCGGCCTACCTCTACTTCAACACCAAAGAAGGGGAAACCTGCGATGAAAGTGCAGAAAGCTTGACAGGTGGGACCTGCACCGGTATGTACCTCGACAAGCAAAAAGGTCTAAAGAGGTTGTTCCGGCTCAGCGAGAAAGTTGTCTACGCAGATGATAGGCCGGGGATTGAGAAGGTATTAAACAACTCCATTAATAACTTCGATAGGGTGAAGTTTGCCCTTGATAAGTTCTTGAGAAACCCGAAGGAACCTGGCGCAGGCGAAACGGTACCTTCTAACGCCTATCTGCTTGGCTTCGCTACTGTCAGGCAGTTAAAGGAAGGTGGTAGGAAAGTTGCGCCGGTGTTTATTGAAAAAGAAGATCCGTGGAACTTCAAGGACGGTATAAACTGGTACGTTACAACGACTAAAGCAGTTAATACTTCGGATGATACTATAGTACCTGTACTAGGATCCTACAGTGAATTAAAACAGATAGGAGCGGTTACGTTCGATCCGAAAGAGCTAGATGATTCGGAGAAGGACTTTTTAGAGCAAAACTTCCTAACACACGAAGACCTCAATCCGGATAATGTAAATAGTTTTGTTACCTATTTCGAGAACTTCCCGGACTACAAGAAGGGCAAAGATATCAACGTCTTTATTAGAGTCTACAAGCCACTCATTTACCTCGGCGAGGACTGGGCATACTACATAATTAGTGACCCCGGGACGGATCTTATCTGGAAAGAACAGAACTGTGTAGATAAAGGAGGTATATATCTATGTGTGTGGAGGAACAATGAGGTTGACAAAATGACCTCTGGTGTCGGTCGGTACGCTCGCTACCCGGCACTTAAGTCGTTATCTTTCGATCCGAACAAGTTCTCGCCCTTCTCTAAAAAGAACAATGGTAAATGCGGCATGGGGATGGAAGGAGGCCTCTACCCCGTGATGATAGGCGGTGTTGGAAGAGTGGGAAGCTACGACGAAGTGCTTTACCAGGACGTTATCCTTGACGGAAGGGTGATCTGCGACAAGTACGACGATGGTAAGTGGGATTGGAGCTGTGTTGCAAACTATGTTGGAAGTGAGGGAGAAGCAGAATCATACGAAACAAGTCCGATTCCTAACTCCTGTTGTACGCCAGATGTAAACATACCTTCCTACTGTAAAAGACCGATAGATGGTACAGCATGTGGTATAATCACTATAGAAGAAGCTTCGAATATAGATATCGAAGGGGTACTAATTCGGGATGACAAGGGCGAAAAAATAGCCTATCTCCTCCACAAATGTGGCTAAGGAGGCTGACTCGGGATGATCTCGGTCATTGCGGATTACCTGATGTTCATCAAGATCTTTGTGTTTCTGCTCTTTCTTCAGTGGCTCATGGGGAATCTGGGGAACAATAAGTTCCTCTTTATCGTGGCACTCCTCATCGGAGGATACTACATCTTCTTCGCCAAGTGGACGATCTTCGGGATACTCCTCGTCGGCTTCGTGATCTTCCTCATGTCGGGATTGGGGAACTTCATGCAGGATATTATCTTCCAGTACGGTAGCGTAGCAGAAAGGGAGGCGGAGGCTCAACAGCTTATGTACGAGTACGGTCCCTACCAGATGCTCAGGAGGATGAGATGATGTTGGGCGCCTGGCTAACCATTATGCTCATCCTCTTCACCCTTCCCTTCATCTTCGGGATAGCGTTGCCCCAGCTTAAGCTCATCATCGCCATCATGATCATCTTGGCCATCTACTCCTTTGTGAGGCAGTACTTCGGTGACGGAGTCGTGTCTATCCTTCTCACGGCCGCTGCAGCCTACTACCTCATCTACAAGCACTTCTGGATCACGACATCCATCTGGTGGATCTATATCATCCTCAGTACCATGGCATTCAGTGCCATCGGGTGGACCTTCATCGCCTTTGCCCAGCTCTTCAAACGGCGAGGATAAGCCTTAATAATGAGAAAAACCAAATTTCATCGTGGGTGCTGCAGATACGATTTACGACTACCTCTTTGGAAAGTCTGGCTCCAAGTTCGTCGGGGCTCTATTCACGTTTATCATCTTCTACTACATTTTCCTCCAGATAAAGGCCGAGCTTGCCCCTGCAATGGACGATCTAAGGCTAGCTCTAACCCTCATCATGTTCGTTTGGATCCTGAACTGGATGAGGAAACTCCTAGGGTCCGCAAGATTGGCCCTCCTCTTCGCCCTCGTCATATCCTACCTCGTCTTCTTCAAGCACCCCAACCTCCTCTTCACGGTCTTCGGTCTGCTCTTCCTGATGTACTTCTTCAAGCCCTTCTTCGAAAAGGCCACAGACGCTGGAGCACCACCTCATATCGACATCATGAACTTTTACAAGGACCTTGCGGAGAAGAGCAAGGGTGGTATGACGGTTATCGTTTCACCTCCAGGAACCTGGCCCATGTACTACATCCCGATGGGGTATACGATGACCTCTCAGCAACAGCAGGGAGGTGAAAAAAGATGAACATACTCATAACGATCGTTTTGCTGGTCATATCCATCTTTGCACTCCAGTACAATGCCTGGGTACTCTTCGGAGCCCTTGTAGTGGCTGCAGTGGTGGCATCTCCGAGGGCCTGGATGTATACTGTCGCGACGGCCATCGGCATGCTACTTCTGAAGTACTTCTCCTTCCCCTCTTGGGATGTTCTCTCGTTCCTCCTCGTAGGTGTCGCCTACGGTATTATGAGCCAGTACGAAGCGAAGAAGGAGAAGGAAGCGGAGGCAGGGCAGATTCCGCCGGAACTACTGGCCTATATGATGATGGGAGGTATGAGAGGTGCGCGTTGATTACGCTCTCATCCTAACGGTATTAGCAATGGTCATCCTCGTTCTTCTAGAGCAGCCGGCGCTGGCACTTTTGGCAGGACTGTTAGGAATCCTCGTCATAGGAGCCACGGGAGAGACCTATAGAAGGTTTGAAGACGTGGGGGTTCCGGAGGCTGGGGATTATCCAAAGTGGGACTTCTGGAAGGAGGTATTGGAG
>WAPE01000045.1 GCA_015520865.1 Candidatus Iainarchaeum sp. | reverse complement strand
CGGAGGCTGGGGATTATCCAAAGTGGGACTTCTGGAAGGAGGTATTGGAGAAGAGCGGGGAGTTCTTAGGTAAGCAGTCGAAGACGTTCCTCAGAACGGAGCAACTCGTCGATCAGTGGAGTAGTTGGATGAAGAAGAAGATTTACGGGGCAAAGAGCTCTGGAAGTATCTGGATGTTTGGGCCCTACGCCACGAACCTCCCCGAGGACTATATTAAGATCGGTGGAGCAACGGCACTGCTACAGCAGCTCGACAAGATAGCCGCCTATAAGGGCGCCCTCATTGCAAAGCTCTCCGATCCAAGCACGCCGGCGGATCTGAAGGAGGCCATAAAGAAGGAGCTGGAACTGGTCGAGAAGATAGAGGAGAAGTACAAGGAGAAACTCGAAAACCTCCTGAAGAAGGAGGATTAGGACTTCTTCTTGGCCTCCTCGTAGAGATCAACGAGTATGCTTCGATTGGTGTTTAGAATCTCCTGGAGGAGCTTTTGGATCGCCTTAAGCATACCTTTTAGTTCCTTTACATCTTCCTCGATGGTAGCGAGGCGCTCCTTCACCTCCACGATGTCATCGGTCTTGGCAACTGTCGTGTGGAGCTCTTCGACCTTTTTATGTATCTCCTTGACGTGTTCGGCGGTTTCTAGGTGAGGTAGCTGCTCGATCGTTTTATCGGTCTCTTCCTCGGGAGGTTCTTGAGGTAATGGAGGAACGGGGATCTCTTCGGGCTCAGGAAGCTTGACCTCTTCTTCTTTTTCCTCAGAAGAGGAAGGCGGGCTCTCAGACTCACCAAGGAGAGCACTTATCGTAGATGTGTCGACATTCATTTCCTGGAGGGTCTTCCTTATTTCCTCTTCGCTAACACCCTCCTCCTTGAACTCCTTCACGAGCGCCTTCAGCTCCTCGATGCTGGGCACGTATTAAATTACCGTGGGGCCTATTTTAAGGGGATGGGATACGTAAGGCTGCCCCACGGTCCATGGAAGTCACTACTAGCCGGTAAATACGAGGATCGAGAGATCAGCATATATCAAAATCCCCAGAGGGACCTCCTCTACGTCGTGGTAGACAAGGACGAGAACGGAAAGCCCAAGGGGCTCGTCATATCCGTTTACCGTGGCTTCTACGTCGAAAGAGGAGAGGTCAAAACCCTCCTTTCAAACCTCAGCGGAAACCCTGTTGGAGTTTCCAAGAAGTGGAAGGGGGAACTCTTCCAGTTCCTCCTCATACCGGCAGGAATAAAGTACATCGGTTTGGACCCGGAGGAGCTGAAGGAAACGGTTGACACAATGGTTGTGACGCTCGATAGGATGGAGAAGAACGTTATACTCCTCGGAAAAACCCTGGGTATGTCCCTAAGGCCCATATCGATGGTCCCAAAGAACCTCGCAGCCATTCTATTTGTAGAACCCTCCGTTATCGCTGGGCTTGCTCCCATAACTGCTCCAAAGACCTCCGAAGGCGGCGTCATGATACTGGGGTTGACGAAGACAGGAGAGGTCGTTAGGGAGTCTCCCGAGAACCTAAGGCGAACGGTCGTTTATGGAGATCCGCTCGGCAGGAAACGGATGTTTCTCGTTCTTTTAGAGGAGTTTTTAAGGAACGGGATCAATGCCATCGTCGTTACAGATCATCCGGAGGTTTACGAAGCCCTCCAGAGAGCTGGAGAAAAAACAGATCTTCATGCGAAGCTCGGCCTTCAGCCCATGGGTTTTTCGGAGGAAGAAACAAAACCGCTCATTGACCTGGCTGTTGTCCCGCGGAATGCCCTCGTAGATGTAATTGGAGTAAAGGAGGGTACCCAGACGGCCGCGAAGCTTGTGGAGGTGTTGAATACCTTTGGAGTGGATGCAGAGCGGCCGTCTGATATCGTGGGAAAGATCCAGGAAACGGATCTCATATCCCTGAGGGTGGGGAGGATATTGAAGGCTGTTGATCTCTCGAAGGGGGAACTCTTTGGAAGGGAGAACTACAACAGGTTCATTTCGATTTCCTCCACAGGTTTGGGGGCAGCTTATGTGGTAAATGCAAAGAACCCCTGGGATTATCTTGCCGTTGCTTCGCTGATAGAAGGTATCGGGAGGAACCTGGAGAGAACAGGGAAGTCGGAAGGAGTTAGAGTAATGCTCTTCGTGGAAAATGCAGACAAGTTGTTCACGAGGACGGAGAACCCCATAACTAAGGCTGTTATCGCTTCCCTGGAGAGGTACAAGGATTTCGGGTTGGGATGGGTTTTGGAAACGGAGAAGGACGTGAATCTCAACGATCTCGTTTTGGCATTGACCGAGACGAAGATGGGGGCTATAGGAGAGAACGACATCGGTGTGAGAACCCTTGTTAGGAGGCCGTATCGCCTGGAGCCGAGGCCGTTTCTTACCGGATTATCCGAAGTTCCCTTAGCTTCTTCTCAACGAGCTCCCCAACCTGGTCGTATGTGACGAATTCGAGGGGGTTTATCGTATCGATGAGGTACTTCAGCTGGGAGACATCTTCGGAGGTAAGGGTTTGACTAAGCTGTGATTTTAAATAGTTCACGTCCTCCATGAGCTGATCCACGGCCTTTTCTATCTTTCCGAGGCGTTCCTCGATCTTCGTGAGCCGTTCTTCATCGACGGAGCCCGTTCCCTTGGAGGTAATCTCGTTGAGTTTCCTGTGAAGGTTGATGATGTTCCTCGCGAGGATCTTCTCGTTGCGCTTTATCACCTTGATCTGCTGGTTGATAAGCTTAACGTGGTCGTCGAGAGCCTTTACCGTTTCGACGAGCCGCCTCAGGAGAAGGGCATTCTTGTCTGCCACGTGGTAAATTTGTGGGGCATTCCTTTTAACCCGGTAGAGGAAAATTTACTACGTGGAAGAGGTAGTTGGAAGGATCGTCTACGTGGATCACGACCCGGAAGAGAAGGAGCGGATGGTTGTAAGGCTCTTTGTTCAGACGGGGAAGGGCTGGAAGCTCATAAAAGACGTCTACCAGCCCTATATGTGGCTCCTGGGAGAGGGGGAACCCAGCGGAGAGGGGATCGTTTCCAAGGAGAGAAGGAAGGCCTACCTAGGCATCGAGGAGAAGGAGTTCTGGTTCCTGAGGCTGAGGCACCCAAAGTACCTCCAGAAGGTCAAGGAAAACCTCGAGAAAAAAGGATTCCTTTCCTTTGAGCACGATCTCGGAGCAGAGTTCCAGTACTTCTTAGAAAAAGGTATTGTTCCGACGGCTACATATCGGTTCGTTGTCGATGAAGCAGGATTTCTGAAGGAGATCCACGAGGTAAGCGAAAACGTTCCCCTCAAGAGGGCGGCCCTCGATATCGAGGTCTATGCACCGGGGAGAAGTCCGGAACCCGAAAAGGACCCGATCATACTCATATCCTACGTGGATTCGGAGGGTTATCAGGTTGTCCTCTCCACGAAGCCAATAGATCATCCAAAGGTGAAGGTGCTCGAGTCGGAGGCCAAGATGATCCAGGAACTGACGAAGATCATAAAGGAAAGGGATCCAGACATTATCTACACCTATAACGGCGATGACTTCGATCTCCCCTACTTGAAGAAGCGTGCAGAGGTCCTTGGACTGAAGCTTCCTTGGGGAAGAGACGGGAGCGAGATCCAGGTAAGAAGAACAGCCATAGGAGGGGCTGTTTCGATCAGGGGAAGGGCCCATGTTGACGTATTTAGGATCGTCGAATACATGGCAACGATAGGAGCCATAAACACCTATAAGCTCGATTTGGAGAGTGTTTACAAGGCCCTCAAGGGCGAAGAAAAGGTAAAGATCGACCACCTAAAGATAGCGAGCGTTTGGGAGAACGGAGACCTTTCAAAATTGGCCGAATATAATTTAGAAGATTCGATCGCCTGTTTCGAGATAGGAGAGGAGTTTCTCGATCTCTATATGGAGATCGGAAGGTATACGCTCTCGGAGCTCTACGAAGCCGTTCGGCTCAGTGCATCCCAAATCGTTGAAAAGAAACTCATAAAGGAGGCCAAAAAGAGAAACAAGGTAGCGCCGAAGCGTCCAAAGGAAAAGGAGGTTTTAAGAAGACTGAGAGAGACATATATCGGCGGGTACGTCCACGAACCGGTTCCAGGGCTCTACGAAAACATCGCCGTCCTAGACTTCCGTTCCCTCTACCCGTCGATCATCATCACGCACAACGTGGATCCAGAACTTGTGAACAAAGAGATCTGCCCGGAGAACGAGCGATTCGTTTCTCCGGTGGGTCACTTCTTCTGTAAAGAGCCCAAGGGGCTCCTTCCTTCGATGCTAGAAGACGTCCTCACGGAACGATTCCAGCTGAAGAAACAGTTGAAGTCCATGGAGAAAGGAACGCCTGAATACAAGCTCGTTTATGCAAGACAGCAGGCCCTGAAGATCATAGCGAACGCTTCATACGGTTATCTCGCCTTTCCGAGAGCGAGATGGTACTGCAAGGAATGTGCCGAGGCGATAACATCCTGGGCCAGGAGTTACATCAAAAAGGTGATGGAAGAGGCTGAGAAGTGGGGCTTAAAGGTCATCTACGGCGATACGGATTCGGTGTTCCTCCAGTACAAAGACAGGGAGGAGGTACTGAAGTTCCTGGAATACATCAACAACCAGCTTCCGGGGATGATGGAGCTTGACCTCGAGGGCTTTTACGTGAGGGGGATCTTCATCAAAAAGAGGAAGGGAGAGCGGGCTGCAAAGAAGAAGTACGCCCTCATCGACGAGAAAGGGAACCTAAAGATCACGGGGATGGAGTACGTGCGAAGGGATTGGAGCGAGATAGCGAGAAAGACCCAGAAAGCAGTCCTTGAACTTATATTAGGCAAAGGAGACGTTGAGGGCGCTTTAAACTACGTGAGAAGGGTAATAGACGATGTTCGGAACGGTAGAGTTGACATCGATGACCTCGTCATCTATACGGAGATCCAGAAGGAGCTCCACGAATACGAACAAACCGGTCCCCACGTTGTTGCCGCCAAGAAGCTCCAGAGAATGGGCTATAAGGTAAAGCCCGGTTCTATCATCGGGTACATTATAACGAAGGGATCTGGCAGTGTTTCGGAGAGGGCCGAGCCCGTAGAACTATTAAAGGGCAAAGACTACGATCCAGATTACTACATTGAGCGTCAGATTCTACCGGCGGTCCTACCCATCTTCGAAACCCTCGGTTACACCGAGAAGGACCTTCTAAAACCCTCCACACAACGATCCATCTTTGACTTCGTCTAGCAAAAGCGTTAATAGAGGAATAGAACAAAGTTATTAGTATGGAGAGGCTCGGTATCGTTGTGGCGTTCCTGATATTGGTGCTACTAACCACGGCCTACGCTGCAGAGGTTGGTGTAAATGGAAGTGCAAGCGTTTCTATCGTTGGCGGAGGAGAAACCAACGTAACCTTACCGATGCAACCGCTTCCAAAGGAACCCCTCGATAGCAACAAAGTACCATCAATACAACCAAACGTAAAGGTAATCCCACGGAGCGGCGTATCCGTGTCAGGTACAGAGATAAAGGACGGAAACCTTTACATAGCAGCTGTTGTAGAGCTACCAAGCCCGTGCTACCATCTTACAGGCAAAAACATCAAGGAATCGGTGGACAAAAATGGTACGTATCGCTACGACGTGCAGTTCGAGGTAAATAAACCTACCGAGGCAAACACAGTATGTGCCTTGGTGGTCATTCCGCAACCGACAAGCATCTCGTTAGAGCTGCCGCAGGATGCCAACGAGGTAGTTGTTTACCTAGAAAGGCTGATAGGGAATTCCGGGGGATCAAAACCAAGTCAAATCTCTCCAAGTGAAATAAATGCTATGGAAAGAAACCTTCCCCTTATCAAACCACCCGAGCTACCACCGACCCCAGGGAAAAGTATAAGGGAGGGAAACCTTTCGGTAAAAGCCAAGGGAAACGTAAACTATACGGCCAAGATCGAGGGCAACGAAATCATAGTAAACATTAAAGGATGCTACAAGTATGAGGTCGAACCGCTTCGCTGTCTGAACTGCTACATTATAAAGCTCAAAAACAAGCTCTGTAGCGAAGAAAACACAACGATAAGGCTCCATTACACCCCAGGTTTTCCGGCAAGTATAGAGATCCTGCCAGAGAGTACCTCAAGAATTGGTATCGAATCAAACGGCAGAAAGTGCGGTCCCGTCCTAACGGAAGTCATCAAAGAGATCAATGAGAGCGGTATAGGCCTAGCGGAGGAGATCCACAGGATCTGTCTAGAAGGTAACTACCCGAAGTTCCTCGAAAAAGTATGTCCGATCCTGAAGGAGATCAATTCACCCCTCTACGGAAAGCTCTGTGAAGGAAACTTCCCAGGAGGGGTGTACCACATCGAGCCCATCGGACCTCCGATACCGCCGGTGAAGATGATCCAGCAAAAGGTGAAGAAGGTTCTTCAGGAAGGAAACAAAACTTCCAGCAAGGTAAAAGAGGTTTTCAGAGAATTAAACAAGCTCATTGAAAAGCATAAGAAAGAATTGGCAGCAGTGGTGATCAAGCCAAAGGAGATAGGGAAGCCCCTCATAGTATCCAAGGCTGGCCTCATCGATCCTATCTCCAAGGAAGTGATAAGGCTGCCTAAGGCCGTCATCGAGACAGTAGTAAAAAAGAAGCCAGTGATCATTGCAAAGGAAAACAACAAGGTTGTTATCGAGGTCAACGGACCGGTCCGCGTAAAGGTTCAGGTCGTCGGCGACGTGGAAGTAGATAAGAACATCATAAAGGTGGCAGGAAAGGAACTAAGGGTTCTGCCAGACGAAGTCGTCCAGAAGATCAAGAAGGTAGCCAGAAACCTCGTGATAAAGAAGGTGGAGCTCGTTCCAGAAAAGAACAAGCCAGTGTACGAGGTAGAAGGAGCAGTAAAGGGAAGATTGCTGTTCTTCATACCGGTGGAAGTACCAGTAAAGGCAGTGGTCGATGCAGAAACCGGAAAGGAGCTAGGCATTAGAAGGCCCTGGTGGAGCTTCCTTGTTTTCCCCTGAACTTCCTTTTTTACCTTTCTTTTCAAAAACACCATGGATCCTGTAGCCGCAGTATGGACAACGGTCTCCCTCAAGGAGGTTCTCGACGTTATAACCGTAGCGGATAATGACAGGGTTCCCACAGTTGGGGCAGTAGGTCGTTTCGTAGCGAGGAGAGGGGAGGTTTCCAACGTAGACGTAGTTGAGCTCCTCCCGGGCGATGTTATAGAACTTCGTGAGCGTTTCCACGGGGGTTGGAGGAACGTGGCTCATCTTGTAGTGGGGGAAGAACCGCGAGATGTGAAGGGGGATATCACGGGAGACTTCCGCTAAAAAGCTCACGTTCTGGCGGAAGAGCTCCTCATCGTCGTTATAGCCCGGAATAATGAGCATCGTCACCTCGAGATGAATCCCCCTCTTGAAGACCTCCTTTATGTTACGCTTCACATAGTCGACGTGGGCCCCGATCACAACCTCCCGGTAGAACTTCTCGTCTCCCTTGAGATCGATGTTTATGGCGTCTACAAACTTCACCATGTCTTCCAAGACCTCCAGGGTAAAGTAGCCGTTGGAGACGAAGACATTCACGAGGCCCCTCTTCTTTCCTAAGAGCCCGATATCTCTCGCGTACTCGTAGTAGACCGTTGGCTCGGTATAGGTATGGGCCACCCCGATCGTGCCGTATCGGATCGCAGATTCGACCATTTCTTCCGGAGAAACGTAGGGTGTATCGTAATCTTCTGGTGATGCCTGGGAGATATCCCAGTTCTGGCAGTACTTACAGAAGAAGTTGCAACCAACCGTTGAGTAGGAGAGAATCTCCGTTCCGGGATAGAAGTGGAAGAGGGGCTTCTTCTCTATCGGATCGATGTGTATGGCAACCGGGTGGCCATAGGTTAAGAGGTACAGTTTTCCATCGCGATTCTCCCTTATTCTGCAGGCCCCTCTTCTTCCTGGAAGTATGATGCATCTTCGCTCACAGGTATTACAGCGTACCTTACCGTTTTCGAGCCTCTCGTAGAAGAGGGCTTCCTTCACATTCATATTCTGTCGAGCCATCTACTTAAATCCCTCGGTGAGCGAACCATTATTGCCAAACGCTCCGCAAGCCAGAAGGGTTCATGTCCCGGATTCCCGACGATGATCTCGATCGTTCCCTGCCTCGAGAGTCTCCGTAGAACGGCTTCTTTGCCCTCCCTATCTAGAATTCGACCGGGCTTTGATCCTACAACCATATCCACGGGGATTCGGTCTCTCAGAAGCTCCGCAATCTCTTGAGGTATAGCAGTAAGAAGAACGACCTCATATCCCCGTTCCTTGAGCCTTCGAAGGAACTCCAAACTTACCTCTGGGATCTCTATCTCTTCAATAACGCCCTTTATGAGGAAAAAGAGGGCCTCTTTATCCACACGGGGATCTGTCAAGAGGGAAAGGTAGAGGTCGAAGGTCCTCCGAAGGAGGTAACGGTAGATGCGGTAGAAACGCTTGAGGCGGGTTAAGAAGGGTAGGTGGGTGTATCGGACGAACTTGAGGTAGTAAATCCTTGGGATGATCCCGCGGTTCTTCCTGGGGTTCAGTATGGCTTTGGCTAGCTTCGTTGCTAAAACGCCGTCGATGAGGGTTTCGTCGAAGTCCACAATAGCAAATCTAGAAGAGTGTTTGCTGTCCAAGCTCTAACCTCCCCAGTTTTAGCTCCTTTAGTCTGGATAGAACCTCTTTTACGTATTTCTTAACGTCCTCCTTGCTAAATCCCTTCTCCTCGAGTTCATCGAGGATCATCTTTTCGACGATCCAGTACCTCTTGTACTTCTCGTTGAGACGCTTCCAAGGAATGCCCTTTAGCGCTTCGGCCAAGTCTCTTCGGAGTGGTAAGTAACCCTTCAGCATGAGGAACGCAATAATTGGGTAGCCGTAGTAGCCCCGGAAAACACTCCCGTTGTCTGTTGATCCAATAACCCATCGTTTCTCATCGAAACGTACCGTATAAACCCTATCTCCCTCGGAGGACGTTACTTTGGCTCCATCGGGAGTTAGCTCTATTCGTTTATCTCCGATGGCACCGAGGGCCTCTAGTACCTTGATTTCAGGAGGAAGCTTCCACTCACCGGACGTAGATCGTGGCTGTTCCGTCGCCATTGCTTACCACCTTAAAGGAAAGGTAAACGGGCTTCTTAATGTAAACGCCTTCGGAGTTCACCTCCACGAGGGTCCCGCAGAGCTTACACTGAGGATCTTGAGCGAAGTTGAAACGGATCTTCGTGTTTCTTCCTCCAAAAAGACTTCTTCTACCGGCGATGTAGTGGTTTACTTCAGCGGCTGTGATGTTATGCTCTACGTAGAACTGGCCCAGGTCCACGCTGAAATTCATCGTCAAGGGCATCTTCGTGAGGGTCCTTGCGATCCTATCGGCGGGATCGGTGGGTAAGATAAATAGCTGGAAGGAAAGGAGAGCGATGAAGCCCATGATGAGGACGTGTTTTAATCCAGCGGACCAGCTTCCTTCCCCTATGATACCTGCTATCAAGCCACTGATGATGGCTTGAATGAGGAGAAGGTGAAGAAAGAGGATCTTCATAGGATACTCCGGTATGGTAGCTGTTCCGCCGAAGTTCTGGCCTCCCTGAGGCGTAAAGTTCATGGAAAATGACGGTAAAACTGGAATCTCCGGGAGAAGAACTTGGAGAAGGATGTAGGAGAGCCCAATGGATATGAGAAATACCACGTACATCGTACCGACGAAGGGGGCAAAATGGCTCTTTCTCTCTTCCTCGAGATCCTTGAGCTTCCTTATATCCTCAGCAACCGTCTCTAGAACGGAAGGAATATCTCCGCCTGACGCAAAGGCCTCTAAAATAATGAGGGTCGCCCCCTCGATGAGGGGGCTGCCAGTTTCCTTAGCAAAGAGCTTAAAGGCCTCCTCAAAGGGAATCCCCCAAGAGAGACGAACGGCGAGCTTTCGTATATGGGGAGTAAGTGGACCGTAGTTCTGCTGTGAGGTCTGGTAGGTTGCCTGGACGAGGCTTATACCGCTTCTATAGATATCTGCGAGGTCCTTGAGAAACTGAGGAAAGAACCGTTCCTTCTCCTTGATCCTTCTGTAGTTCTGGTAGATGTAGAAAAATGGGACGAGGAGGGCGACGAGGATAACAAGGGCGATAATGGTAGAGTAGTACGGTGTCCCGGCGTAGAAGGTGTTGGCCAGAAAGAAGAGTACTAAGAAGAGAAGGACGTCAGCCAAACCTACCCAAAGGAAGGAAGGTATCTTCCTTCCGCGGATCCTCATACGATCTCCCTCGGACGAGCATTATCGGCAAAGATGAGGAAGATTATTCCCGTGACAGGCGTTATGAGGTAAACGAGCAGAGCGAAAAGGGTTAAGGGGTTTAGACCGAGGAGCGTTCCGCCAGCGAGCATGCTCATAAGGATGAGCATAATGGCTCCGAGTATAGGTGTCAGAACGAAGACGATGAGATAGATCTCGGTTAGCAAGTTCATCGTTTCGACGGTCTCGCGCTCCTTTCGCTCTATGAGGGCTTGAAGCTCCCTGGACTTTGAGTACAGATAGTCCCGGAGGGATCCACCCGTTCGGAGGGTAGAAGAAATACCCCAGAGGATCTCGGTCCAGAGTCTCGAAGGGGAGCTTTTGGCGGCATCGGAAAGGGCGGAAAAGAGATCTTTACCAAGGACGGCGACATCTCGGTAAATGATACGACATTCCCGGGCCACCTCACCGTACTTCTCGATCTTTCCCATGATACGAAAGATGTGGTGGGGTGGAATGCCTGATCCTGCCAGCGTAGCCATATGCATGAGGGCGAAGGGGAGGACCGCGTCGATGGAGGAAGCTCTACTTATGGCCTTGAAGCGCGGGTAGTTCAGGGCGTTGAAGAGAACGATTGCAGTCGTAACGATGTCGATGAGGAAGGATAGGAGGAACCTCATGAAGGGGTTTCCGAAGGGAATGAGGAGGTAGCCAACGGGGAGCAGAAGGACAAAGAGGAGGATGCCGAGAAGGATTAAAAGCGAAACATACTCATCTGGTGTGTAAGGAAGTCGTGCCTTTTTTAGTTCTTCTGTTATCCATGCATACCGGTCTCTATATCGGAATACCGTCCTGCCAAATAACCGATAGGCAAACTTAGCCAACCTCTCGAGCATAGCCTATCTCCTCCAGGAGCTTCTCGGGCTCCTTGTAGTACCTTGCGATGTACTTCTGGACCTCACGATAATACCGAATGTTGTTCTTAACGAGGTAGTCTATTACGAAGGAACGACGTCTTAGTTCTTCCCAAACGCTATCAACGCTCACTCCACGCTCACGAACGATCTTATCCACCACCTTACTCTTCTTGTAGATCTTGAACTTATCCTCTGCCGGAATCCACTCAACGAAGAGGTTCGTTATTGGTTTCTTCTTTTCTAGGTCGACCCCCAGAACCTCATCAATCTCTCCCACCCTTCGAACCTCGTAGCCTCGAACGTTTCCCCTCCTCATGAAGAGGATGAGATCGAGGGAGTGGAGGAGGGCTGGAGGAAGGGAGATGGGAGGTGAAATGAGCCTGTCCACAAGGGTTTCGATGTTTTCGGCGTGGATCGTAGCCAAACCAGGGTGACCCGTCGCCATACCCTGAAAGAGAACGTAGGTTTCCCTGCCACGGACCTCTCCCACGATGATGTAATCTGGCCGTTCACGCAGTGCGGCCTTTAGGAGCTCAAAGAGATCAATGGATGCTCCTTCGCCCCCTTCCCTGGCGATCTTCTGTATCCAGTTCTCGTGGGGTAGCCTAAGCTCCGGGGTGTCTTCTATGGAAACCACCTTAGCCTCTGGGGGGATGAACATAGAGATAACGTTGAGCATCGTTGTCTTACCGGTAGCCGTTCCACCGGCGACGAGGATGGAGTTTCGGTACTCCACGGCGAGCCAGAGGTAGGCAGCGATAACGGGAGTTAGCGTCCCGAACTTCACGAGGTCAGTAACGGTGAGGGGGTCCTTCGTGAACTTGCGGATCGTGAAGTTGGAGCCCTTTGTCGAGATGTCCTTCGTGACGACGTAGGTAGCTTGAACTCTGCTTCCATCGGGAAGCGCTCCCTCAAGGAGGGGGTTACTAACAGAAACGTGCTTTCCTACGAGCTGGGCAAGCTTCACGATGAACCTATTGAGCTCTTCGTTGTCCTTGAACATCACGTTCGTTTGCATTGAGCCGTAAGTTCTGTGATAAACGTAGATCGGAACACCAGGCCCTATGCAGGAGATGTCCTCCAGATGGGGGTCCCTCATAAGCGGTTCGATTCGTTCAAGGCCAGCGAAATCCCTTAACACATAGTACTTTATCTTTTCGTACTGGTGGGGAGTAAAGGAGAACCCGTAGTCCCTTACGATCTCGTCAAACTTGCGGGCAATATATTCCTGAATTTTCTCCCCCTCTTTGAGCTCAAAGGCTCCAATATCTATGAGCTCTGTTAGCAACGCTTTGATCCGCTCCAGATCTTCCTTTTCCTGAAGGGTGAGGATGGGCTCCTCAACGTGGTAAAGCAGTTTCTTCTCCTCGTCGCTCCAGAAGATATGAGCATATGCGTGAGGAGGAATGAGGGGATAGCGCTCATCCACGTCGGAAAAGGAAGGTGGTCGCCATTCGGCCGGGATTTCTCCGGCGATGTCCTCCGGAAGAGTATAAACGAGCTCTGAAAGAACGTCTTTGACCTCACCACCCCCCATATCAGGGAGGATCTCCTCGACGATATCTGGAGAGGCCTCCACCGGCTGCATCGGTTTCTCTACAGTGGACGAGCTGATTTCTTCTTCCCCAAGCACCGGAACTTCCTCTTCTTCCAGTTCTGGCTCTTCCGATACCTCTGGAACCTCCAGACCTTCCTTTAGGAGCAGCTCACCTGCTCGCTTGAGAATGCGTTTTAGTTTTCTATGACCCACGACCAAATATGGTGTAGCTTCTTTTTAGGGATAATCCCCCATCTTTTCCACCGATGGGGGATCCAAAGGCCGTTGGTATTATTCCCGACGGAAATCGGCGCTACGCCAAGAAACACGGTATTTCCCTTTTCGAGGCCTACAAAAGAGGCATTCAGAAGGCAGAGATGGCCCTTCGGTTTCTAAAAGAGGAAACAAAGATAAAATACGTGTACTTCTACACCCTCTCGCTGGAAAACCTTCAAAGGAGATCGAAAGCAGAATTATCACTCCTATTCAAGCTCCTCAAAAAGAAGCTCCTCGAATTCCTCGAGAAAAGGCCCGAGGCGGAGTTCCGCTTTGGAGGAGAATTAAACCTCCTTCCCAGAGAGCTCGTGGATCTCATGAAAAGGGTAGAAAGGGAGAGCGAAGGGAATTGGCCGAAAGTTGGGCTTTTAGTTGGCTATTCAGGTGTTTACGAAGTTGTTAGAGCAGCGAGATTAGCAAAAAACCCCAACAGCTACGAAGATCTCAGGAAATACTTCTACCTGCCGGACTTCCCCGACGTGGACCTCGTTGTAAGGACCTCTGGGGAAGAACGGCTGAGCGGGTTTTTACCGCTTCAGTCCGCCTATGCGGAGTTCATCTTTTACCCAAAGCTCTGGCCGGAGATGGAGATAAGTGATTTTAGAGCAGTTCTGGAAGAGTTCTCACGAAGGGACCGAAGGTTCGGAAGATAAGAGGAAGGAAGCGCAGTGAGAGGAAGAAGGAAGGATCGTCCATAGAGCCCTTTTTCGATAACTCCTCGACCAAACCACCCTCCTGAAGCTGTTTAAGTAAATTAGGAAGGTCTGCCTCGTTGTAGAACCTGTGAATGAACCAGTGGAGCTTTAGTTTCGGTAGAAAGTGCTTTCTGTGGACGGTATTATACTCTTCTAGCTTTCCTTCGTCCCCGAGAAAACGGTTTATAACCTCTGCGGCAGTTGCTGCTCCTTTAAGCCCGTATGCCAATCCTCCACCGGTTGATGCTTTCACGTGGACCGCTGCATCGCCTATTAAAAGAGTGTTGCCTCGGGCGACCATCTTCAACGGCCTGGATACCGGAATAAGTCGCCCTTCTTCTTTTTTGACCTCAACACCGAGGTAGTTGGCATACTTAAGAAGGAGTTGATGGGCTAGCCCGGATCTTTCAAGGGGAACTCCGACTCCGACGTGGGCGGCTCCGTCTCCCAATGGAATAACCCATCCAAAGAAGTTTGGGCCCCATTCGCCAAAATCTACCCTAACAAGGTGATCGTCCTCCTTCCAGCGGGCAATTCCCTGATAACCAAGGATGTAGGTGGGGTTTTCCGACGTTACCAAGCTCCTTACGGAAGAAAGCGCTCCATCGGCTCCCACCAAAACCCTTCCAGAACCTTTTTCTGGCGTCCACACCTCTTCCTTTACCTCCACGCCACTGGAAACCGCCGATTCGATCATACCTCTAAACATTTCATCCCTGTTGAGAACCCAGGCCACCCCACGCCGCTCGACGGTTATAGATTCTTCTCCCGCCGATATAATCGCGCCGTCGATACGGTTGATGACATACTCTTCGAGGAACGGGAAATCTAGGAGTGTGTCGTTACTAACAAGACCTCCGCAGGTTACATGTCTATTTGGGTTTTTCTCGTAGAGCTCTACCTTCCATCCCATCTCGGAAAGCCTTTTAGCGATAAAGGAGCCGATACCTCCCCCGACGACGGTAACAGCGAATATGCTCAGCTCACCTCCTTCTCCTCACCGGTCGGTCTGCCCATTCACTCATCATCGCTAACTTTTTATAGGGAAGAAAGGTTATATTAAGCGAATGGACCTTAAAGGGCTGCTCGAGCGGCTGGAGGATGCGTACTACTCCTTCCTAGACAGCCTCATGGCTCGAGGGATTCCGGTAGACAAGATCGTAGGACCCTTGGAATCCCACGGAATCAACACCTTCTACCTCTTCTCCGGGATAACAATTGCCGTCCTTTTGGCCCTTGGATGGTGGCTGTATTCGGCGTTTATGGTTCCTACCCACATCTTCTACTTCACCGACGCCCTCGGAAACCCGCTGGTAGGCGTAAAGGCTACCTTTGTCGTCGATGGTGTGAAGAAGGTCTTTACGACCGACAGCGAGGGAAAGATCGTCATAGAAGGGAGAGAGGTTCTCTTCAGGGGGGCCATCTACGAGGGTTACCAGTTTAGCAACGTGAGAAAGGAGGAAGAGGCGACGTACATCATCCTCGAACCCAAGCGCTACTTCACGAAGGTGAAGATTGTCGATCAAGATGGAGCTCCCTTGGATGCTCATCTGACGATCTCTGTAGATGGTACCGAGGTATTTTCGGACAGCGGAAGTAACTTTGAAGTGTGCTTCACCGAGGTCAAGGCAAAGGGCTGCATCCTCGCGTCACCAGGTTCTAAGATAACTTTTGAAGCGTCGAAGGAGGGCTATGGCACGAAAACCGTGAGCTACTCCCTCACCGATCTACCCAGCCTTATTACACTGACCCTTGTGAAGGCTTCTTCCAAGAAGGAAGAGGTCGTAGAGGCTCAGAGGTTCGCGACGGTTACCATAAAAGCCTCCTATGACGAGATAGACAAGCCCGTCGACGGAATGATCTACATTGCCCCGGTAAACTCTCCTGGAACCGGAACACCTGTGAGGATCAGGGCAGGGGCTTCTACTCCCTTAAGGCTGGCTATTGGAACCTATCGGGTCGTCTCGGCTCAGGTCCTGCTAAACAACCACTACGTGGCTACTGAAGTCGTCGATGGCTCCCCCTTCACGGTTCTGCAGGATACACAGATCGTTGATCTCGTTCTCAAGACACCCAAGGAGCTATTCAGCGTTTCGTTCACCGTTAGGGATGCTAATACCGGGGAGCTCATCGACGGGGCGAGGATCGTTCTATCGTTCAATGGACAGAAGATAGAGCGAACTGCGAAGAACGGAAAGGCAACCATAGAGCTCTCTGGGGAGGGTTGTGGAACCTATACCGTGACAGCTAAGAACTACGAGTCCAACTCGGGGAAGATCTGCACCGGAGAATCAAAGACGGTAAGTCTCGTGAGGGTTATAAAGAGGGGTAACGTGAAGGTCGTTGTTTACAGTCCAACAAATGATCCACTACCCAACGCGACGGTTTATCTCGTCGATGATTCTGGAAACGACACGGGCTTCAAGGGAACAACCGACGTCAAGGGCGAAGTAACCTTCAAGGGAGTTCCGGTGGGAAGCTACACCGCTGTAGCGGAGTTCCTCTCAACCGTTGCCTCTTCAGACGAGTTCAACGTCACGGAAAACAACACCGTTGTTGTACCTATCTATTTCGCCCAGCAGAAGGTATCGCTCACGATCCTCGTTGAGCGAGGTGGAAAGCCCCTGCCAGGGGCCATCGTTACCGTTTATGACGAGAGGGGGTACAAGCTTGGGAACGGGATGACGGGCCTCGATGGAACGTTTCAGATCGATGTTCCTCCCCTTATCGGAGTCGTTGTTGACGTCAACTACGGAGGCGTAATAATCGAAGCAGGCCCCTACGCCGTTCCTTCCGTTGATAGCTATACCCTAGAGGTAAACTTCCCAGAAAAGACGAAGGACTACGTGAAGTTCATCGGAGTGAAATCCACCGACGGAAAGAAGGTCGGATCCCTCCAGCCAGGGAAGGATTACATTCTAAACTTCGAGGTAGGCTTTAGGGGAATGGTTGATTTCAACCTCTTCATTCCGGATGGAATGTCTGTTGTCTGGACAGATCCAGAGGGCGAAATAGGGGAGCACGGGGCGACTATCACGCTCTCCTCACGAGCCTTCTCTGTGAAGAACGTAAGGATAAAGATTCACGTTGATCTAGGATATCCGGACAACATTGCGACGTTTACCTACGCAATGGAGGGAAACAGCTACAGCGTCGTCCTCCCCGTCGGAAAGGAGTTCACCTGCGGAGATTACCTCTGTTATATCTTCTCCATCTTCGATGAAAATGGGGTAGAAGTCGGCCCTGGCGAAACCCTCAACGCGTTGAATAGTTATACCGCGAAGGTCGCCTTCAGGGGAAGCTTGGAAGACGAGGTCAACGTTATGCTCGTTATGCAACACTCAAATGGTAGGGAGGAGATCCTCGGAACCTATTCAGGAAAGGTAGAGAAAGGGAAGGTTTACAAGATTGAGGCAAACTTCTATCCGCTGGACGAAGAATCCTTGGACTTCTACCTTATTGCAAAGGCTGGAAAAAGGGTGATAGAGAAGGACTATCTTGGTACCTGGTCCGTTTACACGCCCCACTTCGGTCCGCTCTTTATGGACCTCAACGTCATAGACGCAGAAACAAATATCGTTTATCCACCAGGCTGGTTCGTAAGGAAGAGAAAGCTGAAGGTGGAGTACAGGGTTTACGATATGGATCTAAACGATCCTGAAACTCCCGTTTCCTTAACGGTCTACTGTGACGGGAAGCTCTTGGCGTCGACGTCGGGTCAAACGAAGGGAATACTATCCTTCTACGAAGATTGTATGGAGTTAAACATTGTTGCTTCTGCCGTTGGATATGAGGATGCCTTTGATGGTAGAAAGGCGATCACAGCAGAAGACATTAATGTGTATCCGGTAGATCCCTATGTGATCCTTGAAAAGGGTAAAAAAGTAAAGCGGACTTTGGTCATAAAAGGTCCGCTACCGGGCCATATAAGTTTGTCAGCCCGGTATCAAAATGGGTGTGGTCTAAGGGTCGAAATAAATGGGAAGACAGCAGTTTTTAACTGGAACTCCGACGCCTGCCTAGGTATGGGTAGGAGAGAAGAGATAGACGCATTAGTATTGCTTGACGGTATCCCATTGGGCAAAACCTATGTACCTTTCTATATTCAATACGGCCTATTTGCTAAGTGCCTTTATATAAAAAGAAAGGTAGAAGGTCCCTCTGCTGGGAACGGAAAGTTCGTCATAACAGACATATTTGACATAAAAAATAATTGCAGCGACCTCGTTGTACCCCTCTATCTTTCAGAGCTAAAGCTACAACCATTGTATAATTCCCCCGAAGAGGAGAATAAGATCTCTTTTCTTTTCCCAGAAGATCTTGAGGATATAAACCTAGAACCTGGAGACGAAGTAAATTTCAGTGTTACAGCTAGTATACAAACCCCCGTTATCATTCCGGAGGATTATTCCTACGGTATAAAGGTTTCTTTTCCCGTAGGTGTTTTCGGAAAAGAGGTATTCCGTCAGATCTTTTCCCATAATCTTTCCGCATACAACCTCTGTGGCCCGTATATAACCTTAAAACCCAAGCTCGGAATTCAGGATTACCTTCTCAAAGCAGATCCTACAATGTCTATAAACAAAGAGGAAGAAACTTTCTGCCAGTTCAGGGAAGATAGCACGTTCCGAATCCTGGTTGAATTAGGTTATAAATGGGTCGCTGAAAAAAGATCAAACAAGGCGAGCGAGACAAAGGTGACGTGGGATACAATAACTATAACGCGACCTATCGACAACATCAAGCCTACCTTTTATTTCATTGTCTATGACGGTCCTATCGAAGTTGCCTCTACAAGTAAGAGGATAATGCTCGCAAACACAGCCGATTTATCAAATAACTGCCCGATTAAAATTGATAGTTCCTGCAATAGTAATAGTTGCTATGATTATCTTGTCGCGCACCTCTACAAAAAATGCAACGATAAAGATTGGGAACCACTCTACCTCGCCCTTCTAAAGGTATTGAGAAAGAACGGAATATACCTATCTGAAAACTGTAATATTGCAATCTGCTACAAAAATTCTTCCTCCTGCCCCCCGCAGAGCAATGGTATACCCAATCCCTGTGCGAGCAGCAACTCATCAACCAGTGATCCCTTAGTAAGAGCGCTCGATCTAAACCGTTTTTATTCCTACGAGAGTAAGGGTAATGAATCAAACTTCCAGCCGGTTCCCCTCGGCAGGATCATAGGGGTCGGGAGTTTCTTCGTCAAGAATGATACCTTTGACAAAGAACTCGGCGACCTATATCAGCTTTCTTACCTGATAGCGGAGGTTGCTACCGACAAAGCGTGTTCAACCACTACGGGGAACGTTCAGACTTGCAACATAAATAGTCTTACATCCAATAACCTTCTGTCGCCAACGGGTAATGCAGGAAAGAAATCTATTGATTATGAGTTCCTAAAAAACCACCCGGCGGATGGTACTGTATACGGATTAAAGCTAAATTGGGTTGTTGTGCCGTACCTTTCAACGCTACCAGACAGGGAAGATAACCTTGTTACCTTCGGAGATAACTACGTCTACTTCAAGAACGCCGGAAACGGCGGGTTCGACATCAACATAGTCTTCGATATTGATAATCAGGGTTGTAAATATCCTGGCGTTTTTTATGAAGCTAACGTCGTACCCGAATCCGTGGCCACAGAAAATGGAAGAATCCTCGAGGTTGTGCTCCACCTTGTCGGGAAGTGTTCTAATTTGAATAATAGTAACCAATCACCTCGATACCTAACACTCGTAAAGAAAGCTGTGGAAAACAACCTCTACGACGACCTTATTATAGCCGCGTTGAAACCAAAGGACGTTACAAAGAACCTGCTGGATAACAGCAACGATAACGAAATCTACGGTGTTTTCCTCAACGGAAATTACAAGAATGATTACGAGATCCTAGGCTGGTACGCTTGTTGTAACAACAGTGGTAGCAACTGCAGCAGCAATGACTGTGTCTGTAAGAATAATCATTGCGTTTCTCCGACGAACAACAGTAACTGTACCAGTCAGGTTATTCAAAACTTGTCTAATCAGCCGACTCTTAACAACAATAATACCCTTATCTGGGCAATTAACTGGAGTAGTCTAGGCTGTTCTTAATATACGAAGATTATCCTAAGTGGGGCCGCGGGGATTCGAACCCCGGACCTTCGGGTCTCTCCGTGTTCAGACCCGAAGTTCTTCATCGGAAGCCCTCTGCGCTCCAGAGGAACACTCTGGAGCCCGACGCGCTGCCAGACTGCGCCACGGCCCCGCGTTGGTTAGATAAGGGGGAAGGGTTTAAAGGAGCCAGGGTGGTGGAGGACCTATAGGTAAAAGAAAGGTAAAGGTTAGAGGAGCCGTTCTAGCTCCTCGACGAGCTCGGAAAGCTTCACTTCCTTCTCCTCACCACTTCTCATGTCCTTTAGCCTAACGGTCTTCTCTGCTTCTTCCTTAGAACCAACGACGAGAACGACGGGGATTCCTAGCGAGTCGGCGTACTCGAGCTGCTTCCGTAGTTTTCTTCCCATCACATCGTACTCGCTGGGGATTTTAGAGCTTCGCAGGAGTTCTACAACCTCTAAGAGATACCTCGTAGAAACATCTCCCACGGGAGCCACGTAAATCTTCGTTACCGTTTTTCTAGACTCGATTATCCCTTCTTCCTTCAGTAGAGAGAACAGCCGATCCACTCCGATCGAATAACCTGTCGCTGGAACCTCCCTGCCAGATAGTAGCCTTATGAGTTCGTCGTAGCGTCCGCCAGAGCCTATCGATCCCCAATTGAGCCTTTCTCTTACATAGGTCTCGAAGACGATCCCCGTGTAGTAGTCGAGGCCGCGGACCATTCGAGGATCGAATCGGGCAGGGATCTTCGCCTCTTCGAGGTACTCGGTAAATCTAATTAGTTCCTCCTTGGCCCTTCTTAGGGGTTCGGTATCCTCTGGAAGTTCCGATACATCTACGAAAAGCTCTTTGAAGCCTTCGAGGTATCCCTCGAGCCCCTTGCTTTTTAGTTCCTCCCTAACACCTTCTTCTTCGATCTTAAACCACTTGTCCACCGTTCTAACGAATTCCACGAGAGACCTTCCTGTTAGACCAACCCCTTCTCCCCAGGCGTCAATGAGCCGGCGACTGTTGTAAAGAACTTCAAAGGGCGGAACACCGATCCGCTTTAAGGCGGTGGTTCCAGCCCACACAACCTCGAAGTCCGCCAGAACATCCTTAGATCCAACGATGTCGATGTCCGCCTGGGTAAACTCCCTATACCTTCCTGACTGGGGTCGATCGTACCTCCAGACCTTTCCTATGGCATACCTTCTGAAGGGAAGCGGTAGCTGAGGATTTTCCGCAACCACCCTAGCCAGCGGAACTGTGTGGTCAAAGCGAAGACCGATCTCCCTCCCGGCCTTGTCCTTGAAGAGGTAGATCTCGTCACGGATGGATTCGGACTTCGCTAGAAGTACTTCTGCTGTCTCCAAGGCCGGTGTTTCGAGGGGTGAAAACCCAAATTCCTCGTAAGTTTCACGGATTATATCAATAATCCTCTGGCGAGGTATCTCATCCTCGGGAAGAAAATCTCGGGTTCCCCTAACCTTCGTGAAGTCCATCACCCATTTTTATTCACCTCGCTATATCTTTCCTCCGTGGACCTTAAGAAGGTTGAGGAAGCAGGAAGAATCCTCGATCAGGTACTAAAAGAAGCCGTCGAGAGGGCCGCCAGATCGACATACATAGACCTCGCCGAGTACGTGGAAGAAAGGATCGTTGAACTCGGCGGAAAACCGGCCTTCCCCTGCAACCTTTCCACGAACGAACAGGCTGCCCACTACACACCCTTCTTCGGAGACGAGAGAAGACTCGAAGGGTTAGTGAAGATAGACTGCGGTGTCCACGTCGATGGATGGATAGCCGACGCTGCCGTAACAGTCGATTTAACGGGGGAGTATGGCTTTCTTGTAGAGGCGGCAGAGGAGGCCCTCGAAGCGGCTCTTTCAGTGATAAGGGACGGCGTAGAAGTAAAGGAGGTTGGAAGAGTCGTCGAAGAGGTGGCAAAGAGGTACGGACTGAAGCCCGTGGAGAACCTTGGAGGACATTCGCTGGAGAGGTACAAGCTCCACGCCGGGCTGTTCGTTCCCAACGTTCCAAGGGGTGGAGGAAGGTTCGAAGAGGGGATGCTCGTAGCCATAGAGCCTTTCGTCTCAACGGGAATGGGAAAGGTGATCGATTCGGAGCCTGTGGAGATCTTCTCGCTGACGGGAAGAAGGAGCAGGAGCTCTAGGGCGGAAAAGTTTAGACAGCAGATAGAGAAGGAGTTTGATAGCCTCCCCTTTGCAAGGAGGTGGCTCGTGGAGCGTTTTGGCCAGAATGTAACCTCTTGGTTGAAGCTCATGATTCTGGACGGTAGCATTCATCCCTATCCCACGCTCATTGATCCCAAGGGGGTTGTTGCCCAGGCAGAGGCCACCGTTCTAGTGGAAAAAGATGGGGTCAGGGTTACCGCCGGGAAGAGGTAACGTAACGGGGTCCAAGGAAGTAGAAGAGAAGTAGAACAAGAAGGAAGCCTCCAATACGAAAGAGGATGTCGTGGAGGAGCTTGCTTCCCGTCAGAACAACGAGGTAGATTCTGAGGAGGTTGAAGGCTTCTAGAAGAACGGTTCCGACGATGGAAACCTTTGCTTTTTTCTTAAGATCGCCGGGAAGTGCCAAGAGAAAGGAGACAAGAAGAAATACTTCGTCAAAACCCGTGCACTCCCAAACGGCGAGATAAGGAGACGGAATAAGCTTCCTGAAGGCTCCTGTGAGGGTTTCCCGTAGCGGGAGGGTGAAAAGCTCTAGGAGGAGGAAGAGGAGGATTCCTCGCAGGAGGAAGGTGGTAACATCCCGCCTCATCTCCTTAAATAGGAGGCCTCCCTTATTAAGGCGTGGGAGAGGTAAGGGTTGTTGGTGGTAAGAGGGTTCTCTACATAGATGCACGGGACTGGCCGACGGGAGCCTCCGTAGCAGATT
The DNA here is from genome assembly GCA_015520865.1 of Candidatus Iainarchaeum sp. GTDB lineage: Archaea > Iainarchaeota > Iainarchaeia > JAADDC01 > JAADDC01 > WANZ01. The sequence goes on along the minus strand of WAPE01000045.1, from coordinate 5,621 downwards.
ATCCAGAAACGATGTTCAAGGTTGTTTCGGAGCTATTGAAAAACGATGCAGACATCGTTGTCGTAACGGACGTTTACGATCACGTCTACGACGAGAAAGCAACGAGTATCTTGAGGGAGATCGCCAAGGCGGCTAAGGTATTTAGGGATGAGGGATTCTGGAGCTTCTCCATCGTGGAGAAGCTGGGAAAGTCCTGCCAGAGGGTTCTGAAGAACGAAAACGTATGGGTAGTAAAGACGACCCACGACCTCTGGATGAGCGACCCTGTCAAGGCCTATCTAGAGGTTCTGAAGAAGTTAAGGATCGTAAAAGAAAGAGAGAAGGCCGCTCCGGAGGCATTTAAGCCCTGCTTCGAAAAGTATAGGAAGATCCTGGAAAAGATCAAGACGATTATGGACGCCACGACGATCATAGCAAAGACGAGGGAGTACCTTCTTCAAACGAGGGAGCTCCCTGAAGGAAGGGGAATCTACAGGATTTTACTGCCTGTCCAGCTGAAACCCGCCTTTTTGGGATCGGGAATTATTACGGGGCTTCCGGAGGAGCTCGAGCTCGTCGATTCCTATACCCTCGAAGGAGATGTGGAGGTCCTCATCTATGAGGATCCCTCCAGCGTTGAGATGCTCTACTACCTTCAAGCTCCAGAGTTTTCACTCCCTCCGGAGCAGTACTTCATCTTGGAAAAGGCCAAGGAGCTCGTTGCTAAATATACCCCCGCCAGGAGCCTGCTAGCTTCAAAATCCTACGCAAGGAAGCAGTTTGAGGAAATGTACAAGAGCACCGTGATGGATTTGGCCCGACGGTTCAAGGTGAGTTTAGAGAAGGAAGACATTGAGCTTCTATCAAAGATTTTAGCTAGGTACACGGTAGGATACGGCGTTCTGGAGCTCTTCTTCCTCGACAGAAAGATAACGGACGTTTATCTCGATGCACCCCTTGGAATGAAGCCTATTTACCTTGTACATTCCCAGTACGGTCAGTGCAGGACGAATGTGGTTTACTCGGAGGACGAGGCAAAGACCTTTATTTCGAAACTCCGTTCCATGAGCGGGAGGCCCTTCGATGAGGCCCATCCCGTTCTGGATTACGACCTTCCAGACCTCCACGTGAGGGTTGCTGTCATTGGACCGCCCCTCTCTCCTGACGGCATCGCATTTGCCTTCAGGCTTCACAAACCGACCCCCTGGACGTTACCGCAGTTCGTAAAGGTAAAGATGCTTAACCCGTTGGCAGCTGGACTCCTTTCCTTCTTCATAGACTCGCAAGCAACGATGCTCATCTCTGGAAGCCGTGGAGCCGGAAAAACATCCCTTATGACGGCTTTAATGCTGGAAATCCCCCAGAACCAGCGCATCATCGTTCAGGAAGATACCCTCGAAATCCCCGTCGAAGAAATGCGAAAGGTGGGGTTCCACATTCAACGGCTGAAGACGAAGAGCCCCATTGGAGGGGGTTCTGCAGGTGAGCTACCTCCAGAGGATGCCCTAAGAACGGCGCTTCGCCTCGGAGATTCGGCAATCGTGATAGGAGAAGTGCGTTCGAAGGAAGCCCTAGTGCTTTATGAAGCTATGAGAGTAGGAGCCGCTGGAAACGTCGTTATGGGTACGATACACGGGGATTCAGCTTACTCCGTCTGGGACAGGGTAGTAAACGACCTCGGTGTTCCGACGACGTCCTTTAAGGCTACGGACATCATCGTAGTTAATGCTCCCATCCGTTTTGCAGGTTCTTTGAAGCGCCATCGGCGAACGGTTTCCATAACGGAAGTTCTGAAGCACTGGAAGAGCGATCCCTACCAGGAGGGAGGATTCCTAGACCTCATGCTTTATACAGCAAAGGAGGATGAACTAAAGCTCATCGAGGATAACGTAAGAAATTCCGAGCTATTGGTAAAGATCTCGAGACTAAGGGGTATAGGATACGAAGAGATCTGGAAGGAAATTGCCGCAAGGGCGAAAGAGAAGGAAATGGTGGTTAAGCTCGCCGATGAACTGAACCTTCCGGAGCTCCTAGAAGCAAAGAGCTACGTGCCCATCCACAACAGGTTTTTACTGCTAAAGGAAAAGCACCTAGAGGAGTTTGGTGAGATCGACTGGGACAAGCTCCTGAAGGAGCTCGAGACCTGGAGTAGAGAAACGATAGCGAGGGGTCTCCTTGCCGAGAAAGGAAGAAACCTTTAGCGGGGTAGGACACCTCCTCTACGAGATTTTTCGGCGGAGAAAGGGTAGAGAAGAGAAGGAGGAAAAGGAAAAGAAACAGAAGAAGGACCCGATGATTGAGCTGTACAAGAAGTACTGCACAAAGAAGGGAAAGGCAAGCAAGGAGATAAAAGAAGCAATCGCTGTTCTCGGCTGGGACGTAGATCCGCGGTGTGTACCAACCGTGGCTGTTTTCATGGCAGAGGTGGCCTTCCTTGGAATGATCGTTCTCTTTCCATTTTATCTAGCCTACCAGGTTCTCTTTCAGGGGCTTCCAATAGACCAGCTTTTTGCCTACATCGTTTACGGTCTAACGAGCGGAGATTTCATGCTCTGGAGTTTCTTGATCATGCCGTTCATTGTAGCGTTCTCCGTTTGGCTATACTTCTACTACTATCCCGTCTGGAAGAGGGATCAGCTCCTAAAGGACATGCTACCTACCCTCCCCGAGACGATCGGCTACCTCGTTCTTTCCATGAAGCTCACACCGAACCTCGAGAAGGCCCTAGAATTTGCCGGGGAAAACGGAACGGGGAGGCTGGCAGAAGAGTTCAAAAAGCTTGTTTGGGAGATCAGGATGGGCTTACATACCTCCACGGAGGAAGCGATAGACAAGCTAGCCTACCGGTGGGGGAAGTTCTTGAGGGAGATCAAACACGCATTGATGAGGATAAGAGGAGCCGTACTCGAACCCGACGACGCAAGGAGAAACATCCGACTGGACGAAGCCCTGAAGGAGGTAATGACCAGTGTAAAGGAACGGATCTCGGAACTCGCTTCAAAGATGTATATGCCTTCAGTTCAGCTATTCTACCTTGGGGTGTTCCTACCGCTACTACTGTTCATCATCTTCCCGGTTGCAGCGGCCTTCACAGATATTCCTATCGCATCCCTTCCCGTCCTGGTCTTCGTATACGTTTTCTTCTTGCCCCTCGTTACCTACGCCTTTGCCAAATCCATCCTTTCGAGGAGGCCGTCCATATATGAGCCGCCCGTTCCTCCTAAGGACCTCATAAAGGAGAGAAGGAAGCTTCAGAGGAGGGCCATCATCGTAGCGATTTCCCTTTTCCTCGCCTTCGTTTTTCTCGGATACTACCTCCACACCAGCCTCGATTATACGTATGAAAAGATAGAGACGATTTACTGCGGAGCTCCAGGTTGTCTGTTAAGTAAGTATGGCTATACGAGCTGGGATGAGGCCGTAAAAGATCCTAACATTCAGTACATTCTTTCTTCCTTCGACACGACACCCTATTGGATCGTTTTCGGGATCTTCCTAGGCATCGTTTCAGCCCTAGGGGCATACCTATACATAACAGAGAAGCCCCGCGTCGAACTCGAAAGAAGATTTGAAGAAATGGAAGAGGAGTTCCGAGACACCGTTTATCTCTTGGCTTCCCGCATGGGCGAAGGCAAGCCCCTCGAAGGGGCCCTAGACTCCCTTATGGAATTTATGCCCGATGCAACGATCGTCCAGGAAGTTTTTTCCAAAATCAGCTACAATGTAAAGGTTCTAGGATTATCACTCCATGACGCCGTTTTTGATCCTGTCTTCGGAGCCCTAAAGGACATTCCCAGCAAATTCCTCAAGAAAGCACTAAATATCGTCGTAAAGGCCGTCGAGCTAGGGACGGAGCTCGCTTCTAAGGCGCTCCTCGCCTATTCCGAGCAGCTTCGATACGAGGAGGAGATCATCAGGGCGTTAAAGGAAAAGATGTCGGAGATTCGGACGATGATGATGTCCATGGCGGTCCTCGTGGGCCCCATCGTCTTAGGCATTACGATAGCCCTTCAACAGGTAATCATCCACTCCCTAATGACCTACCAGCCGCCCCAGATCCCAGAAGAACTGAGCCTCCAGATGGGGATATCCGTTCCCCAAATGAAGGGCATCCAGGGGAACGTTGCATCTCCTTTGGAGTTCCTCGTCGTTGTATTCATCTACAACCTGCTCCTCACTGCTTTACTAACCTACTACGCTGTCAGCGTTTACGAAGGAAAGAACCAACCAAAGTTACTGCTATCCTTAGCTAAAAACCTCATCATCTCGTCGATACTCTTCGTTATAACAACGTGGCTCTCCGTAACACTCGTTAGGGGGATGCTCGGATGAAAGGACAGGAGCACACCGTTATGATGTACCTCGTTTGGGCAGTCTTCTTCCTAGCTGCCTTCTTCCTCGTTCAGGAGATCTTCCACACAACTATCGTTACATCTACGCCGAGCCCGCTTCCCCTTATCCTAGACACCATTAGATCTGCCATAAACGCTGGAGAAACAGGAATAACCGGCGAGGTCTGCGTTAACATAGCACCCCAGGGATCCATTACTATAACGAGGGATATGATCGAGCGCCAGCTCGGTTTTACGGGAAGTGTCGAGTTTGTATGTAAAGGGGGTGGTTGCACTTCAACCCAGAACTCCATGACGTTGGAGGGAAGGAGCGGGAGACTCTGCGCGAAGTTAGATGGTGGGACGCTTACCGTTGTGTGGCGTTAGATTTTTTAAGTTCGGATGCCTATTGGGGATGGTGAGAGGATGAAGGGTCAGGCCTTCGAGGTGTTCAGGCTTCTGATCGCTGCCGTCGTCGCCGGTGCCATTCTGATGGTACTTCTGGGGCTCCTTCAGGGGCTCATCACCCCAACCACCGATCCCCAAACGGCGGCGGCCCAGTTGGTGAAGAAGTATTCAACGTATGGCGGAGTAGGCTCAACTGATCTCATAGACTTCAGAAAGGGGATGGCAATCGATGCTAGAGCTATTGCAAGGGAGGCCTATCTAGATCTTGGTTGTGTGGGGGTAAAAGCCGATATAGACGGCTTTGACTGCTCTTCTACACAGGGAGTCTGTGAATATACGAAACCCGTTGGTACGAAGGCCAGAATAAAGGTTAATTGTGGTACCAATGTACAGGTTGAAAATAGTGCTGGAAATTCATGCCCCGAGGACTCAATGAAGTGCCAGATAACAATAACCCGCTGAAAGGATAAGGATTTATACCTCTGATCTCTTTTCTTTTTACCATGAGGGCTGGAGCTGATTGGAGCATCATATACCTTCTCGTGGTGGCGATCGTGGCGGCGCTCCTCATCTTCGGCGTCGTCAAGCCCTCTATGATGAAGGGCTACCAGGTGGTTAGATGAAGGGGGTAGAGGCGCCCTTCCAGCTCATGGTATCGGTGATAGCCCTTCTTATGGTCCTTGCCCTCGCTTATATGGTTCTTTCCAACGCCATGAAGGAGGATTGTGGTGCAAAATGGCAGAACGAGCTCAGGGCCTTTGCGTCCTCCCTCGCCACCGTCATACAGGGGTCTGCACCAACGAAGCTTGCCTTCCGATACGATTTCCGCTGTGGCTCTGCAACGGAATACAACCTAACGATTGATCAAACAACCAATGCCACCCGCTGTTTACGGATCTGCGG
>WAPE01000044.1 GCA_015520865.1 Candidatus Iainarchaeum sp. | reverse complement strand
GAAGAAGCGTGCAGAGGTGGGTCTTCGTCCCGGATCCTATGACGATCAAATCCTGAGGGCTGCTGCTTCGGTCGGCTTTTCCCGCGGTGGAGATGCCAGGATAGCCATAATGACGCTTCTTAATGCTGCAAAGATCGCAGAATCCACAGGGAGGGATAAGATAACGCTAGAAGACGTGAAGGAGGCAAAAAAGCGGGTATTTCTGAACAGAGAACTCGATCCTAAGCTCCAGGTTATTGTAGACATCCTAAGGAAGAAGGGCCCCATGAAGAGTAGTGAACTCTACGAGGAGTTCCGTAAAAAGGTCCCTGTTACCGAGCGCTCCTTCAGGAACTACATCGCCGAACTCGAACGGCTTGGTGTGGTAGAAACCGAGCGGCTCCGTGTAAGAGGAAACGTTCGTCTCGTGAAGCTCAAACGTTAAAAAGGAGAAAGTCCTTCTTTCAGCATGGACGATAAGGAGGTTGCCCTTGAGCTTCTGAAGATTTACCTCCAGTACCATAGGGAGCGAATGGAGCTTGATCAATTAGTAGAAGCCTATTTGGCTATCTTAGCCGCAATAAAGGGAGGTTTGAACGTCCCAGCTACTTCCGGAGGTGCCGAAGAACCTTTGGTATCTCAGCAGGGAGAGCAAAAGGAAACACAGGAAAGTAAGGATGACGATAGCCTCTTTGACTTCAAGGAGCCCATCAGCCTCTCCGACAAGGAGGCTTAGATGTCATCGACGGGGTATACTACGATCCCCCTCTCCCTCGTTATTTCCATGGGGTGTATGTGGGGCGAGTGGGCCGTTCCCCTCATCTTCCTGATATGAAGTGTTCTCACTGCAGGACCTCCAGCCCCGAGGTACGACAGAACGATAACTCCATCGGCGACGAACTCTTCGACGCCGTACTTGGAGAACTGCTTCGCTCCCTCGGGGATTTCGGATGTTATGATGGATGTTAGTCCGCTCTTCATAAGAACGTAGCTCATCTTCAGTATCGCCTTCCTGATCTCCGTTTCGCTCTCGTACCTAAAACCCAGTGCCGGCAGGGAGTCGACAGCTACACGTTTTGCTCCCATCTCCTTTGCGGCCTTTATGATTTCTACTAGGAGCCTGTCTAGGTCAAAGCCAGACTCGGGCATGTGGTAGACTTCCTCGGAAGGAAGCCCCACCTTCGCGATGGAGGCATCTATGATCCTTATCATGTCCTTTTCTTCCTCTTTTTTGAAGTCCCAGCCAAACTGAAGCATATCCTCCCTTATGAGGTTCGGTCTCTCGTCGAGGGTCACGAGGATGCCGGGTTCGTCGTATTCTACAGCTCCCTTGTAAATAAACTGGGCAGAGAAGATCGTCTTGCCCGTTCCCGTAGCTCCGGAGATAAGCATCATCCTCCTCTTTGGAAAGCCCCCCTCTATGAGATCATCAAGTCCATCGATACCCGTTGGAACCCTCTCCATGCTATGAAATAAGACGTCCTCCTTATTATCCCTTTCATCCAAAGTTTTATCGTGGCAAGGAGGGAACCCGCTAGGGAGGTTTATGTAGAAGAGATCACGGATAGTGGAAAGCGCTATACAATCAGCGGCTACGTCGTTGACTTCGATCCAAACAGCGGAGAAGGCAAGGTGGACGACGGTACGGGCGTGATACGGGTGGTACTCGACAATTTTGTCTTTGCCGAAGAGATGGAGGTTGGAAACTTCGTTCGTCTTATCGGTCGCGTTTACCTTTCCTCCGAGGGAAAGGTTATGAGGGCGGAAATCGTGAATCGTTTGAGGATCCAGCCCGACGTATACAAAAGGATAAAAGAGCTTGAGAGGAGGGTGTTATTATGAAGGTCGTATTTGAGGGTGCAGACGTATTTAAAAAGAGCATAAAGGCCATAGGAAACATCGTTGACGAGGGGGTTTTTGTTTTTGACGAAGAGGGCATGAAACTACGGTCAACAGACCCTTCGAAGATCGCCATGGTGGATTTCCTCCTCCCAAAGCACGCCTTCAGGGAGTACGATGTTCCTGAGACCGTTAAAATAGGTCTCAACATCGACGACATCCTCAATGCCCTCAAGAGGGCAAAGAGCTCTGAGGAGGTCCACCTAAGTCTCACGGAGGACGGAAGCAGGTTTATCGTGGAGCTGATAGGGAAGGCCAAGCGAAGGTTCGTCCTGCCGGTCCTAGATATCAGCGGTGCAGAGCTCCCCACACCGAAACTCGCCTTCACGGCAACGGCAAAGGTTATAGCGGAGGTTTTGCAGAACGCCTTCAAGGATGCAGACGCCTTTTCGTCCCACGTAACCTTCGATATCACGCCAGAGGCCTTTACGATAAAGGCCAGCGGAACGAAGGGTGAGTACGTTTTAGAGCTGAAGAAGGACGTCCACGATGCGTTGCTCGATCTAACGGTGTCTGAACCTGCAAGGGCTTCCTATCCCCTCGATTACCTACAGGATATGGTAAGCGAGGTAAGTAAGGCAGCAGCTGTTACGATCTCCCTGAAGACAGATGCGCCCTTAAAGCTGGGTTATAACATCGGCGATGCCAGCTTCGTTTACTATCTAGCCCCGCGGATTGAGTGATGTCTATGGAGCTACTCCGGGTGAGCCCCCGTAATCCCCGGGCTTGGAAAAGTACAGTGGAGACTCTAGCTTCTTTCCTCACGGAGGCTGTCTTCCACTTTACCGAGAAAGGTGTTTGGCTCCAAGCGTTAGATCCGTCTATGGTTGTATTTGTTTCCTTCGAAGCCCCCAGGTCCTTCTTTACCGAGTATACCCTTAATCATCCCGAGGTGAAGGTCCCTATATCCCTGACGGACTACCAGAGGATCCTCTCGAGGCTCTCTTCTTCCGATAGCCTCACGATGACTTTTTCTTCCACGAACCTGTACATCGTTATGGAGGGGTCGGGAATTCGAAAGGAGTTCGTCCTTCCAGCTTTAGATATAAGAGAATCCTCCACGACGGTTACGATGCCCGAGAGCCTCTCCTCAGTCACCCTACCAGCGAACTTCCTGAAGGAAGCTCTAAGGAACGCATCTATCGTCGCCCGACACGTTACCCTAAGAACGGTTGACGATAGATTCGTCGTGGAAGCGAGGGAGGGTAGTAACGTGTCTAAGACCGTCATAAAGGTTTCTCCCTCCGTTTCAATCGCTTCCGATAAAGAATCCATTTCTACATATTCAATCGAGTATCTTCAGAACATCCTGCGCGGAGCGGAGGGTAACGTTACCTTGGAATATGCCAGCGACTCACCCCTGAGGATTTCCTACACGAACGAGGGCATTCGTCTCGTTTTCGTGCTTGCCCCCCTAATTCTATAACGT
>WAPE01000043.1 GCA_015520865.1 Candidatus Iainarchaeum sp. | reverse complement strand
CGTCAGATGTGTATAAGAGACAGGCTCTACTCGGAGCCATCTTCTCCCTCTACCTGAAGTTCCGGGGAGGAAAAGGCTTCGCGGCCCTTGTAGGTACCTGGCTCGCCCTTGTAATCGTTTCTAATCACCCTGAGGTCTTCATCGCTGGTATCGTGCCTTGGATCACGACCCTTTGGCTATCCCGCTTTACCTCCCTTGCAAACCTCGTAACGGTGGCAACGCTTCCCTCCATCGTAGCCTTTACAGGGGATCCGCTTCTGCTTTCCTTCGCTATCCTTTCCCTTATTCTTATCTTCTACTCCCACCGAGAGAACGTTGAAAGGTTGATGAAGGGGGAGGAACGGAGCTTTCTCCAAAGGGTAGAGGTAAGAGAATCTCGTTGAACGTCGAATAGAGTATTCGTCAGGCTTTTTAAGGGTTGAGCTCTTTTTGGAGGGTGGAAGGTATCCTGATATTGCTCCTCTCCTACTTCATCGGCTCCATTCCAACGGGGTACATCGTTACCTACCTCCTAACAGGTAGGGACATAAGGAATTACGGTAGCGGCAACGTGGGAGGGCTGAACACATACCGAACGGTAAAGGAGGTTCGAGGAAGGATGGTAGGTGGCTTGGCGGGCTCAATAGTTGCCTTATTCGATGCTTCCAAGGCCGTTATCTCCTACCTGCTTTCTCTGGCTTATGCTCCTTCAGTAGCCGTTTTTGCTCCCATGGTTGCCATCTTTGGCCACAACTATCCCGTTTGGCTGAAATTTAAGGGTGGTAGAGGGCTCGCCGCCCTTCTTGGGTTCTTCCTTTATACCATGCCACTCTTATTTCTCTTCTTCCTCCTTATCCAGGGAACAGTTTACCTCTTCACTCGTAGGTTTGCCTTGGGAGCGATCCTAGCCCTCCTAACGGCAATTCCCCTTCACTATTTAACCCTTTCCGCTCCTTCCTATACCTCTCAGGTCCTCTCAGAGCTCCCCGTTTGGCTTAGGTACAGAGAGAAGTACGAGCTCTGGATACGGGGCAGGCTGGGGGTGAATATGTGAAGATCAACGGAAGGCATCTAAAATCGGCAGTAGGAGAAACCGTTAACCTTATTGAAAAGGAAAAAGACCTCATCAACGACATCAACGTCTTCCCCGTCGCCGACGGCGACACAGGAACAAACCTCTACGTAACCTTGAAGGGTACGTGGGAGTCTATCCTCGATCTCGACGACCCAAGGGCCAACGTCGTTTCCCAGGCCATTGCAGAGGCATCGCTTCTTCACGCAAAGGGGAACTCCGGTGTTATCCTATCTCAATTCTTCTGGGGATTTAGAGAAGGCGTTGACGGAAAAACAGAACTCGGCGTAAAGGATCTGGCGGTTGCATTCTCCACGGGGGCGAAGTATGCGTACAACGCCGTTGTTAACCCCGTCGAGGGGACGATGCTCACTGTAATGAGGGAAACGGCCGATTGGGCAACCCGCTTCGTTCGTCGTTTTAGCGACGTGAGAACCTTCCTTTCGAACCTCTTTAAGAAGGGGGTCGAAACCCTCGAGAGGACGCCGGAGCTTCTCGCAAGAATAGGAAGACCAAAGGTGATAGATTCTGGAGCCTACGGATTCATGCTCTTTTTGGAAGGCTTTATCCGTGCCGTAGGGGCTAGTATTAATCCCTTCAGGCTAAAGAAAGCAGAAAAAGTGAGTAAAGTAAAGAACCCCAGTCGCCCACTCTTCTGTTCCAACTTCCTCGTCGAGGGTGCCGATCCAGACCTCTTGAAGTCTGTTGCATCGAAACTCGGTGACTCCGTCGTAGTTGTTGGTAATGGAAGGATCTACAAGGTCCATCTCCACACCGATCGCCCGGATCTTGCCGAAGAATACTTCTCAAAGGTTGGGAAGGTCATAGATCGGAGGATCGAGAGGATATGGTGAACTTCAGCGTCGTTACAGACAGCGTCTATACTTTGCCCCCTGAGCTCGACGTAGAGATCCCCGTGGCGCAGGTTTCCATCGTGATAGACGGCGAGAAGACGATCCCTTCATCTCAGATCACCTCTCTAGACGTTGTGAGGCTCCAGAGGGAAGGACACACGGTTACTACCTCCGCCCCCAATCCACAAGAGTGGCTCAGGGTCTTTAAAGGAGCAGAGGAGCCCATTATAGCAATAACAGTATCTTCAAAGCTTTCCTCCTCCTACAACAACGCCCTCATTGCCGCAAGACTCTCAAAGAAAGAGGTTTATGTCGTAGATTCCCTTTCGGCTTCCATAGGCCAGGGACTCGTGGTTTACCACGCACTCCTTCTATCGGAAGAGACAGAGGCGCCAAAGGCGGTCGAAATCCTCCAAGATACAACCAGGAGAACGAGGATATTCCTAAGCGTTGGTAGTATGGAGTTCCTGGCTAGATCCGGCCGGATTCCCTGGGTAGTTGGCAAACTGGGTGATTTCTTGGGTTTCCATCCCATTCTAAAGGTGGAAGACGGTGTAATAAAGAAGCATTCCTTGGTGAGGTCCCATCCAGGTCGATACCTGGCAAACCTCGTCCAAAACTACGAAGAACCCGTTATCGTGGGGAAGGTAGAGCCGTTGAAGGAATCAGACACCCTGCTTGCTCTCCTAAAGGAAAAAGGCATAGAGGTTTACGAAACCTATACCTGTCCCGACATTGCCGTTCACGTAGGTCCCGAGAGCTTTGGTGTTGCCTTCGTGGAGAAGCGATAAAAAATCTTTTCAGCGAAGGATTAGGGTGGACAAGGAAACCTTCCTCCACATCCTAAAGATCGCCCGCCTTCGGCTGAAGGAAGACGAGATAAACGATTTCCTCCGCCAATTCGACGAGATCTTCTCCCTCATGGAACGGGTAAAATCCATTTCCTTCTCGGGAGAGTACGAAGAAGAACTGATGAATCCCCTCAGGAAAGACGAACCCCAACCCTTTGACGGTGATATAACCCTCGTCTTTCCCAAAAAGCGTGATCGCTACCTGGAGGTGCCGAAAAACCTATGATGGACCTCATAGAACGAATGAAATCCGGAGAACTTCTCCCCTCGGAGCACCTCGAGGAGATCCTAGAAACGATAAAGGAAAAGGAACCCATTCTTAACGCCTTCATCACCCTCGACGAGGAAGGGGCAAGAAGACAGGCAAAGGAGCTCGATAAACACGCAGGAAAAGATCCCCGCGGACGGCTTTTTGGTGTTGTAATAGCGATAAAAGATAACATAGCCGTCCGCGGGCTAAGACTTACCTGTGCTTCGAAGATGCTTGAAAACTTCGTTTCTCCCTACGATGCCACCGTTGTTGAGCGACTGAGGAAGGAAGGGGCCATAATTATTGGTAAGACGAATATGGATGAGTTTGCCTGTGGTTCTTCGGGGGAAACATCCTACTTTGGGCCAACGAGAAACCCCTGGGACATTCAGCGAGTACCTGGGGGATCCTCTTCCGGTTCTGCCGTTGCTGTAGCATCTGGCATGTCGGACCTTGCGTTGGGAAGCGACACAGGAGGTTCTATAAGAAATCCGGCTTCCTTCACTGGTGTATTTGGCTTCAAGCCTACCTACAACCTCGTTTCACGCTACGGACTCGTTGATCTTGCCATGAGTCTTGATGTCATAGGACCGTTCTCTAGGGACTCGGAAGGAATAGCCGTTGTTATGGATATAATAAACGGGCCCGACGGGAGGGACGCCGGCGTTCAAAGGAGGTTGGACTTCCTTTCTACGTACGAGAACTTCGATCCCGAAGGTGTTAAGGTAGGCTGGGGAGAAGGATTCCTTCTCGGAGTAGAAGAACCCGTCCGTCGCCGATTTGAGCGATTTCTGAATGTCCTCGACTCACTTGGAGCAGAACTCTTCGAGCTGAAGGTTCCTGAGATGAACAAGGTCTGGCCCCTTTACTACCTCATCATGTACCCTGAGTTTGCCTCGGCGATGCAGCGCTACGATGGGCTGAAGTACGGCTTCCGAGGAAGCGGAAACAGCCTCGACGAGGTAATCTCTTCCGCCAGGGGCTCTGCGTTTGGCCGCGAAGTAAAGCGCCGTATCATCCTCGGAACCTACCTCTCGATGGAGAAGTACGAGAAGAGCTTCCACGAGCTGGCTATAAGGCTCAGGAGGGGCCTTCGTTACGAGGTGAAGAAGTTGTTTGATTCGGTGGATTTCCTCGTTTCGCCTACGGTCCCCTTCCTTCCATTCAAGCTCGGAGAACGACTCGATGATCCCGTTAAGATGTACTCCGCCGATGCTTTGACCGTTCTTGCCAATCTAACAGGCATTCCAGCGATAAATGTTCCCTTTGGCTTCGAAGAAGGTCTCCCGGTCGGTATGCAGATCATAGGACGTTGGTTCGAGGACGACAGGGTCGTTG
>WAPE01000042.1 GCA_015520865.1 Candidatus Iainarchaeum sp. | reverse complement strand
CTGCTTAAATTAAAAGTTTTTGAGTCAACTCCCATGGGCGGCGTCAGATCCCTTCTTTCAGATTTTTCTTAACGATTTCCTTCACCTGCTTCCTGAGCAAAAGCCCCTCTCTCTTTCCCACCGCTCCCTCAAACACGGCGCCGAAAACCCTCTCTAAGACTTCCTTGATTCTTTCGTCCTCTGTTATGAAGTAGCTCGTTCCTGTAGCTATGTCTGGCATATTTAGGAAAATATGTTGAAGCTTGTGCGCCCTTGCTAGCGATCGGAGGACTTCAAGGATTTCTTCGATTCTTTCGAGGAAGGGCTCGGCTCCGAAGACCTCCAACTGACTGATCCCAAGCGAAGCGTCTGGATAGTAGCTAAGGTCGAGGGTTAGTTGTTCCCTTAAGTTCTGGAAGTAAGCTTCGTTTCTCTTCTTCATCAACCATTCCTCCACAGGTTCAGCAAACCTCCCAAGGTATTCGTAAATCTTTCTATCTCGTTCCGTTGTTATGGAGGCCCTAAAGGCCAAGGTATTGGAGTATATGGCCGCTCGGAGGAAGGTAGCAGAAATTCTGCTTGGTTCAATCCCGTTCTCGATGAATTTCTCCCCAATAAGCGTAGCCGCTGCACCTACCCTTTCGATCAGGATCCTTGCATTGGGGAAGTGTTTTTCCACGCCGGGAGAGGACCTGTGATCGATGACCTCGACAACCTTTTTCGGATCTACGAAGGGAGGGAGACCCGGGAGCTCGGAGTTGTCTACAAAGATGTAGGCGTCAGCGGGTTTCGGTGGATCAACGAATATGCCGTATCTTTCCATAAGAATCCTCGGTTCCAGCTGAGGTGTTCCGTAGTAGGACCAAGGGAGTTTCCTTAACTCTGAATAGGCAAGGGCGCAGGCGATCCCATCGAGGTCCGGGTTCTTGGGAGGGAGGATGAGGGTGTTCATTTAGGAAGTACTAGTGGATTAATCTCTTTAGGCTTAGCATTATCGTGATGATGTAGCTTATAAATCACTGAGTGCATCATCTTACCGTGTGGGAATGGCTGTGGGAAAGGGAGTGGGACGAGTTCATTGAACTCTTAAAACGCCTGGGTGTGGCCAAGCTTGAGGACGGCAAGGTATTCATCAATGAAAAAAGGTTGGAAAGATTATCAAGACTGCTATCTATCCAAGTAGTTAGGGACCCGAAAGATATCGAAAGTGTAAAAAGAGCTGTAAAGAGCATAGATAGAAATGAAATCGAGATACTCAAGCTTTTTAAGAAACCGCCTAAGAAAGCTCACTATATATTAAAAAGACTTGAAAAGAAATGGCAGGAGTCCTTTGATACCCTAAAGGAGCTTGGAATCATCGAGGTAAAAGACGGTCGGGTATATGTGAATGAGCAGCGTCTTAATGAGCTAGCACGCTATGTCCCTCCTAGCTTCTCAAAGCCCACGAAGGATTATCCGGATAGTATACTCACAAGAACCACTTTCAAGAAAAACATACGAAATCTCCACGGCAAATATGTTGACGAGGTTCTCATGAAAGAGCTATCTGAATGGACCCATAAAACACTCTTAACGGTTTTATGGATTAAAAAGCAGGTTAAAGAGGGAAAGAAAAGGTCCAAAAAGACAAATAAGCTCAAGAACATCGAGATAGAACTAGAACCCCCTCCTGCTATAGATCTCTCTGGGGAGAAGGAGCACCTTCTCTATGCCGTGTTCTTACATAAGCTAGGAATCTTCCTCGAGACACACCCGGAGTATAGGTACCTCTTGAGAAACATCGTAAAGCTCGCAAAGGAATTTGCAAAGCCCTATAAGAAACACGGAGAAAGAGGATTGAGGAAGACAGCCGAGATCGTGTATAAAGAAATTATAAAGCCTGCGGAAGATAAAGGCTTGATCTCAGGTGGAAGAACACTTCTTAGAAAAAAGAGGTGGCTTCTAGCACAGGAACTCGCCCTGTTAGGATTAGCAATGAAAAACGAAGCCATAGATTACGATAAAACCCGATATTACGGACTAAGGGTTCGGTTAGAGCACCAGAAGGATGCTCCCCATCTTTTCCCCGTTCATATAACCCCGTCAGAAGAAGGGAAAGGCTATGCCGTGAAGTTTAATGAAAAGCATCCGTTGATAAAGGTTCTGAGGGAAGAAAAACTCCTCTGAGGGTCTAAAGGAAGTTATTTATAGAACGAGACCTATATTCTAACGGTGCCGCGAAGGAGCAAGAGGGAAGAGCGAGAAAAGAAGCGCCAAAGGATGAGAGAGTTCCTAGAAATGCTCCAAAGATTGGGATTAATAAAAATCGAAGACGGGATCTTGAAGCTCAACGAGGAACAGGCGTCAAAAATCCTCAAAGAGATTCCGCATAATCCGATTTCGGAAGAAGTTTTAGGAAGGAAAAACGTGGAAGGTGTTCTAAGACGCTTAGATGGTAAGTCTGTTGAGGAAGTGATCAACCAAAAGGTTGTACCAGAAAGAACGATTGCTACCTTGGAGAAGCTTGAGTCTGGCTGGTTTAGAGAAGCCGAAGAGGAAAGGAAGAGAAAATGGGATGAGCTACTTATTTTGGCACATAAGCTTGGGATTATCCGTTATATCGGTGGTGTTGTAACTTTCGTGGATCCAAAGAAGCTAGATAAGCTTCTAGAAATACATCCTAGCATTGACGATAGCTACAGGGCATATGTAAAAAACTTCATTCTTTCCCTAAGGAGACGTAGGCTAGAAGAGCTAGCCCAACGGAGAGGAAGATTTCCTGAAAAGCTCTTTAGGGTTCTTAAGGAAATAAAGGATCTTTATGAAAAGTGGGGAAGAAGAGAGTATCCGGAAGACTGGTTCAGAACACATTCCTCGAGCGAAACCCTTCCTGAATCAACACCACTTCTCAAACTACTCCAAGAAACTGGCATTATTAACATAGAAGCCGACCCACACAAAAGGTGGATAGCCTGGGTCAATGGAAAACGTTTAGAAGAAATTAAGCAGATCCTGGAAGAAGAAAGTCTATACTACTTAATCGATGAACTTAATCGCGCAGAAAAAGCTCTAAAAGTGTTCCACGGAAACAACCCCTACGAGGTAGAAAGTAAACGGTATCTATTAGAATATAGAACGGGTGTGGACTTCGATCACCTAGCAAGAACGTTAGCAGAGATTTATTCCGTACTCAAAAAACGGGAGGAAGAACTGATTGACAAGAGATTAAAGAAAATAGAAGAAGAGTACGAAAAGTGGCCCTCTTTGAAAGACCTCATTCCCCCAGATTACAAACCAAGCAGTAATATAGACCTGGATAAAGTAAGAGAAACCTTGAAAAAGACCGCTCCGTGGCTCCTGAATCTAGAAAGGGTAGGTGCCATCATTATTGTCCCCGATAGAAAGAAGGGAGTTTCAATAAGAGTAAGGTGGAAGAGGATCGAGAACGTTCTTCCAGAAGAAAAAGGCAAGAAGATCAAGGGGTTCCTAAGGAAAATAGATGGAGAAAATCCCTTGTTAATAGCCATAGAGGACCGTAAAACCTACGAAGAACTGGCAGAAGAGTTAGGAAAAAGGATATACCTCTACGAAAATCCTGAGCTAACAAAAATGTTAGAAGAGATGGGGGTTCTAAAGATAAAAAACGGGAGGGTAAATGTGAACAAAGAACTCCTAAAAAATATAGAAAACTCCCGCAGGTTGAATGTTAGGGAGAGACGGAAACTACGAGGATGGTTGGAAAGGATAGATAACAAACTTGTCAACGAAGTAG
>WAPE01000041.1 GCA_015520865.1 Candidatus Iainarchaeum sp. | reverse complement strand
GCTCTATAGAGATGGAATGCTCTGTTCGCCGAACGGGAAATCTTGAATAGGCCGACTCGCTCCCGGGGTACCTCGTAGTTAAGAGGGCAGTCAGTCTCTTCACGCCCAAGACCTTGAAGAGACGTTTCAACGTAGTTTCAAGGTCTCCGAGGTTAATGCGCTCCCTGTTTCTTAGAACAACGAGCTCTTCGCCTTCCTTCCTTATCTCTACCCTCGGCAGTTCCTCGACGGTAATTTTTTCGTTCTCCATCTTTTCTTTCAGGACCTTCATTCGGTTCAGGAACGTGCGTTCTCTACCACCTTCCCTTCTAAAAACGAAGACGATCGTGTCAGTTTTGTGCCTTTTCTTGGAGGATTCTTCCTTGGGAAGGACAAGGTAACGTTCTTCTGGCTCAAATGGGCCGTGAACAACGAGATGAGGGATTCCCTCTATGACGTTGGGTCTTTCGGTTTTGGGAACGGAGACTGCTAAGTGATAACCAAGCTCGTTCAGCTCCACAGGTGAACTCTTCTCTAAGATCGAGTGGTGGAGAAGCATTGCAGGCACGTAGTTTGATATATTTGCCTCGTTGCCTGCAACGATCGTAAAGGGCTGGTAGGGCATCCTCTTAACCCTTTCAACGACCTCCCTTTCAAACCTCGGGAGCACTAAGTTCATCCCCCCACTTTCAAAGTCGTTCTGCCCTTCTCTTGATATCTTCCAACCGATCCAGAACGCTCTGGAACAGCGAAGCTTTCTCTTCCAACCTCTCGAGCTCCATGATTCGAAGGAACTGAGTTAATGTGTGGTGGAGCTCTTCCATGAGCTCCCAGTATTCATTCTTTTTCGCGAGCCGGTGGTTTGGATCAATCTTGGCAAGAAGTATGTATCTTCTGTGCCGTCTTCTCGATGCCGTCACCGTTACGCTGCCAGCACCCGTTGAAGTTCTCGTTGAAATTACTTCTTCCCCTGTTTCTATGCGCTCCGGACGGGAGATAACCCTTAATTCCTGTATTCCGAGGTGTCTTAAAACCCTGAAGAGGGCCCTCGCAAATACATCAGCATCTTCCTTCCCAAATAACGCCTCTAGAGGATAATCTCCCCTTTCTACGTAGTTTCTTTCCTCCGTTACATGCAACCTCAGTTCTTTAACTCCCAACCCTCTTTCCGGCGTGTAGTATAGCTGGCGTTCCGTTGGTACCGAAAGGGAAGGAAGCAAACGTTCCGGTTCCTCCACGACTTGCCTCGTTTGGTGGAAGTAATAAACGTCTGGGTCCTGAGGGTCCTTGCTCTTCACAGGAGCGACGACGAAGCCCTTTTCCTCTCCGTCAAACCTCTTTCTCCCAAGGGCGAAGACGATACCGGGATCCTTTCCACCACGACCCGTCAGCTCGTATTCTTCCCTCGGCGAGAGCCCCAGGGGAAATACCCTCCCTGCCGCTATCCCCTCCTCTTCGTGGTACCTTCTCTGACCCTTTTCGAGCCTGACAAGGAGAAACGGCCGCACCTCCTCTGGCCCCATGCTCTGAAAATGATGTCTTCCGATCTCATTCAGCATCTGCTCGGCCCTTTTAGCTGTTTCATCGCTATCGACTACATGAAAATATCCAGGCGTTTCTACAGCCTTGCGGTAGTGTTTCATTACCCTTTCCAACAACTCCCTCATCCTTTCCACCTCAGAACGAACATCACGTGATCCTTTTCATAGGGTTCAAGGTCGATCTCCTGAAGAACCTCGAAACCGGCATCCTCCAGCTTTTTCTTTTCTTCCTTGAACACCACCTTTGGATCCTTCGTCACGTCGATGCTCCGGGCTTTAACAGCATAGTACGCATGTCCTCCTGGCTTCAGATACTCTTCGGCGTTCTTTATGAGGATCTTCGTCTGATCTGGATGGGCAACATCCTCGTAGATGACATCAACCTTCCCTCCAACAGCCTCGATGTACTCCCTGTACTCCTCCGGCTTGTTTGCGTCTGCAAGTATAGGCAGAATGAGATTCCAGTCTTCAGAGACCTTCAACAACTTTGGCATCACTCGAGGAGCCACATCAACCCCAAAGATAACCCCTTCCTCCATCGCATCGGCGATATGGGACGCCGTTGTTCCCTCGGCTACGCCGAGGTAAAGAACCGTCCCATCCCTCCTGAAAAACCAATGCTTCAGACCGTTTTTGATCGCTGCTCCAAGCTTCGACCGGTACGGGTTCCAAACCCGGTACTCTACGCCATCGATCTTAATGACCTTCTCTCCGTAGACCTTCTTCCCCGGTGCAAGACTCTTCGTGAGTATCTTGTCTTCTAACCTCCAAACACCTGGAAAGATCCGTTCGAGCTTCATGGTCTCACCGCTATTTCTTTCTTCTCCACTTTTTCTCTACCCAGAGCTCATATGCCAACTTCTCCAGGGCTTCTATTCCCTCCTTCAGACTTGGAGGGTTGAGTATGTAGATCGCGCCCTGAACGAGCGGTGTTTCTCCGCCCGTTGCCGCATTCTCCACGTATCTGACCCTCATATCGGGTATCTCGCGACCATAGGTCTTTCCAAGCCAATCCCTCACCACCCTCGTTATTTCCTCCAGATACTGCTGGTGGATATCCTCAGGCCTCCTTTCGCCATGAAGGTTAACGTCTTTTAACACTATTCGAGGTGGTTGTGTAGGAATCGCTTCTACCCTCAGCGAATAACCCGTTCTTACGGGTATAGGAACCCTCTCCCCTTTGAAGATGTTTATCTTTCCTATCCAGGTGTTTGATCCCTGCTTAACGATGTGGTAAACCCAGGGTCCCGAAAAGAGGAACAAATGGTGCTCTTCTTCGTTTTCAGGGTTTTGAATGGATACGATCTTTGTTTCTTCTACATCCACAGGGAGTCCTAGCCCTTTCAGTATTCGGATCACCTCTTCGTGTACCTTTCTTGGAATAGCCCTTCGTTTGGACTTCCAGCTATGGGCTATTTCCCAGTAGGGAATCGAAGAGAAAGCAAGTTTTGGCGCCTCTGCATTCCGGGGTT
>WAPE01000040.1 GCA_015520865.1 Candidatus Iainarchaeum sp. | reverse complement strand
GGTTGAAAGGGGTCTTGCAAAGCTCGTAATCATCGCAGAAGACGTAGACCCCGAGGAGATCGTCATGCACCTACCCATCCTATGCGAAGAGAAGGGTATCCCCTACGTCTACGTGCCCTCCAAGAAGGAGCTTGGTGAGGCTGCTGGTATCCAAGTATCTGCTGCATCTGCGGCGATCGTGGAGCCAGGCAAGGCAGATAAGCTTGTCAAGGAGATAATCGAAGCTGTAGAGGCCTTGAAAAAAGGGTGAGATAGATGGCGGAAGAGGGAACCCCCGCCGAAGTGGTAGAGATTATCGGCCGGACCGGTGTTAGAGGAGAGGTTACACAGGTCATGGTAAAGCTCCTGGATGGCCCCGAAAAGGGACGAGTGAAAAGAAGGAACGTCTACGGGCCAGTCAAGGTGGGGGATATCGTGATACTCCTCTCCACGAAGCACGAGGCCAAGGAGATCAAGGCGAGGTGAAGGCCGTGAAGTGCCACTTCTGTGGAGCTGAAATAGAAAAAGGTACGGGCCTCATGTACGTCATGAACGACGGGACGGTGCTGTGGTTCTGTTCCAGGAAGTGTTTTCGAAACTGGCAGCTTGGTAGAAACCCGAGGAAACTGAAGTGGGCCAAGGCAAAGGTGAAAGCATGAAGAGGGAGATCATTCAACGAACCCTCGTTTTCATAAAGCCCGATGGGGTGAAGAGGGGACTCGTTGGAGAGATCATCCACCGCTTCGAGAGGGCCGGACTAAAGATCGTTGGAATGAAGATGATGTGGCTACCAAAGGAGTTCGCCGCCGAACACTACAGAGATACGCCCGAGTTCCGGGAGAAGATAAAGAAGAAGATCAAGGAGAGCTACGAGATGTACGGTTTGACGCCGCCGGAAAACCTCGACGAAGCTGCATCAAAGCTCATCGATGATCTTCGAGCCTATGTAACGAGCGGACCGATAGTAGCCATGGTTCTAGAAGGGCCTCGAGCAATCTACATCGTTCGCAAGCTCGTAGGAGCAACTTCACCGGAGGAGGCAGCTCCAGGGACGATAAGGGGTGATTTCTCCATCGACAACTATCCCTTCGCCAACGTGGAGCTAAGGAGCATAAGGAACGTCATCCACGCCAGCGACGCAGAGAACGCAGAAAGGGAAATAAAGCTCTTCTTCAAGGAGGAAGAGCTCTACGATTACAAGAGGGCCGACGAGCACGTAATGTTCGAGCCCTTATAAACCCTTCTCTTCCCCTTTCTTTTCGTGCTGAGACAGCCCATTGTGACGGTTCTCGGTCATGTAGATCATGGTAAAACAACGATACTGGACAGAATAAGACGAACGAGCGTTCATACAAAGGAAGCAGGAGGGATAACTCAGCACATCGGCGCGTCGGAAGTTCCCATCGATGCCATAAAGGAGATTGCCAAACCGATACTCTCTTCGCTGCCTATAAAGTTCCGCATCCCCGGATTACTCTTTATCGACACCCCCGGTCACGAGGCCTTCACGAACCTTCGAAGGAGAGGCGGAAGCATAGCAGACCTGGCCGTTCTCGTCGTCGACGTCATGCAGGGTTTTCAACCCCAGACCTATGAAGCCGTCGAGATCCTCAAAACCTTTAAGGTACCCTTCGTAGTCGCGGCCAACAAGGTAGACCTCATACCAGGCTGGAAAAGTAAGGAAGACAGACCCATTACATTAGCCCTGAAGGATCAGGACGAGGAGGTCCTCAACTATCTCGACACGAAGATCTACGAAATCGTTGGAGAATTGGGAACCCTTGGCTTTGCATCGGAACGATTTGACAGGGTAAGGGACTTTACAAAGGAAGTGCTCATCATTCCTGTCTCTGGAAAAACTGGTGAAGGCATTCCTGAACTCCTTCTTTATCTTGCGGGTTTGGCACAAAAGTACCTAGAAAACCGGCTCGATGTGGACATAGATAAGCCAGGAAAGGGTGTGATACTTGAGATAAAGGAAGATGTTGGTCTTGGCAAGACTGCAACGGTCATTCTGTATGAGGGGAGGATGAGAAGGGGCGACGAGATCCTTTTCATGACAAAGGACGGAGTAAGGAAGTCTCGCATAAGGGCCCTACTAAGACCCAAGCCGTTGGACGAGATAAGGAGCCCTAGAGATAAATTTAGATCTGTTGAGGAGGTCGTGGCGGCAGCAGGTATCAAGGTGGCGGCGCCGGGGATAGAGGAAGCGATCCCCGGATCCCCTATCGTCGTATCGTCCCCTGAGAGGGAGGAAGAATTAAGAAAGGAGTTAGAAAAGGAGCTGAGCGAAATAGAGTTTGAAGGAGAAGATATCGGCGTCATAGTAAAGGCCGATACCCTCGGAACGCTGGAGGCCCTCGTAGACATGCTAAAGGCCAGGGGGATACCCGTAAGGAGGGCAGAAATAGGAAACGTTTCCCGCAGGGACGTTGTAGAAGCCTATACAGTGAGACAGCAGGATCGCTACAAGGGGGTGATCCTTGCCTTTAACGTAGATGTGGATAAGGCCGCCGAATCGGAAGCCCTCTCAAAGGGGGTCCCCATCATCGTAGATAACGTGATATACCGGCTCCTTGAAAAGTATGAGCAGTTCCTCGAGGAAGAGCGACAGAGGGAGCTCAAGGAGCTCTTGGACAAGCTTATCCTACCAGGAAAGATACAGATCTTACCGGGATACGTATTTAGACGCTCTGATCCAGCCATCGTAGGTGTTCGCGTACTCAAGGGAATTATAAGACCTAAGTACCCCCTCATGAGGGAAGATGGAAAGGTGGTTGGCACCATAAGGGGCATCCAAAGTGAAGGAAGACCCTTAGAA
Source organism: Candidatus Iainarchaeum sp. (assembly GCA_015520865.1). Taxonomy (GTDB): domain Archaea; phylum Iainarchaeota; class Iainarchaeia; order JAADDC01; family JAADDC01; genus WANZ01. The sequence continues at coordinate 1,552 of WAPE01000040.1, read as the reverse complement.
GAGGCGAAGGAGGGTATGGAGGTAGCTGTAGCCATCGACGGACCCATGGTAGGCCGTCATATTGACGAAGGAGATATACTCTACACCGACGTGCCTAAAGAGCATGCAAGGGAGATCATCAAGAGAAGATACCTCCTCCCAGATTCTTATATTGAGCTCCTGAAGGAAATCTTCGAGGTACAAAAGAATCGGAAATAGGGTGAAAGTTGGGCATCAAATAAAACCGTTCCTCTCCCAAAGTGGGTAAGGAGGGATGACCATGAAGCTCGTCATATCGGTACCGAAGACCGGAAAAGCCTTCCAAAGGGAAATAGGTGACGAGGAGGCAAAGATGTTCTACGGACTAAAGATCGGCGATGTTGTGGATCTTTCTCCCCTTGGCTTCAAGGGTTATAAAGCAAAGATCACCGGAGGCACGGATAAGGACGGTTTTCCCATGAGACCCGATGTCCATGGAACTGGAAGGAAGAAGGTACTCCTCTCGAAGGGACCCGGAGTGAGGGGACTAAAGAAGGGAGAAAGGGTGAGAAAGACGGTCAGGGGAAACGTTGTGGCGGAAGATATTGAACAGCTAAATCTCGTTATCGTAGAGGAGGGTGAAACACCTATTGAGGAGTTGATGGGTGGTGGCAAAGAAGAATCAGGAGAAGCCCAAACAGGCTGAAGTAAACATAGGGATGATCGGTCACGTCGACCACGGTAAAACTACTCTAACCTATGCCCTCACAGGAAAATGGACAGACACCCACTCGGAGGAGCTAAGAAGAGGGATCTCCATCAGATTAGGCTATGCCGACACAATCTTCGCCTACGATCCCACGAAAAAACCTCCAGAAGCCTACAAGCCCCAGTGGGAACCCGGCCTGGAGATTCTAAGGAGGGTTTCCTTCGTCGATGCTCCGGGTCACGAAACGCTTCTTACGGTTATGCTGTCGGGTGCCGCTATCCTCGATGGCGCGGTTCTCGTTATTGCAGCAAACGAGCCCTGTCCTCAACCGCAAACCGAAGAACACCTCCTGGCAGTAAAGATAAATGGCGTTGAAAATCTCGTTGTCGTTCAAAACAAGATCGACCTTGTATCTAAGGAGGAAGCAAAGAAAAACTACGAGCAAATCGTGGAGTTCCTCTCTAAGTACGGGTACGAGGACGTCCCTGTGATACCCACGTCGGCCCACCATCGGGTCAACATCGATGCCCTCGTTTGGGCCATAGAAGAAAGGATCCCAACACCACCAAGGGACACCTCAAAACCCTTCCGTATGTGGGTCGCGCGATCCTTCGATATTAACAAACCAGGAACGGAGCCAAAGGACCTAAAGGGAGCTGTCCTAGGAGGTTCCATAGAGCAGGGTAAGGTAAAGGTAGGGGACGAGATAGAGATGAGCCCTGGGTTAAATGGGGAAAAGATCGTCACAGAGGTTGTTTCTCTAGCTTCGGAAGATTCTCAGCTTGAAGAAGCTGGACCCGGAGGGCTGATAGCTATCGGAACCGAGATAGACCCCTACTTCGGTAAAGGGGATAAGCTAAAGGGTCAGCTTATAGGAAAGCCCGG
>WAPE01000039.1 GCA_015520865.1 Candidatus Iainarchaeum sp. | reverse complement strand
CTTTTAGATACTTTATAACTTTTTATTCCGGAGTGTTTTAAAGAAACAATCCGCTCCTCAGCGGAATAGCATTGAAGCCCTCGGCTCGGAGAAATACTGCCGATCGTTCGGCGTTTTCCCCATAGGTGACTACCACTTCCGGGGATACTTCTTCAATGAATCTCACCGTTTGATACCAATCGGCGTGGGAAGAAATGGGCATTTCGGGGTTCCAGCCCGAAACGAAGATCCCCACGTGCTCTATTCCGGTTTGTATCCTGAACGCATCGAGCACTCTTTTGAACTTAGGCGGTAGGATGAGAACCGACGGTTCTGAAGGAACCCTTCGAAGAACTACATCTTTCAGGCCAAATAACACGTTTACTCGATGTGTTTCCGGTAGAACGTAAGGTATAATACCCATTGTATTGAGGAATGCCGTCAGCTCCTGAGATTTACCCACCGAATAGCCAAACAACACGACGGACCTTCCATCTGATAGGCGATCCTTGATAAAGACCTCCAGCTGGCGATATAGAACCTTCCTCGAGGGAAACTTGAAGTGTGGAACACCAAAGGTCGTATCTATAACCAATACATCGACGTTCTCGATTTCGGCGCCCCTTACCACGGCATCAGGCTCTAGTTTGAAGTCCCCTGTGATGAGGACGTCCTTCCCGTTGAGGAGAAGAACCTGGGAGGATCCTACGATATGCCCTGCATCAAGAAACCGTACCTCGAAATCTTCCCTCGTGATCCCATCTACGGGGATGCCTTCCAATCCTCTAACCTTTAGTATCTCGGCGGTTTCTACGTTAGAATACACGGGACCGCTTCGGGCGGCCCCCAAGTGATCCCAATGGGCGTGTGTAACGATATGGACCGCTCCCCTAAACCGTTTACTTGTGTCGATAGCTACCTTGAACCCATCCTCTATCAAAACTCCGTTTCCTGAGGGATAAAGTATCACGGAACTACTAGGATGATCTCCCTTTTATTCCTTGACCTCAACTCCAAGGAGCCTCAGTAAGTAGGCCTCAAAGTCTTCAAGCATCGACGGCATATCGTCGTACCAACCGAAGAAGATCCTGACGTTCCTGTCAAGGAGCCTGTCTATCACTGGCGAAACAACGGACCCCATGCCCTTCCGCGGAGCCAGAACAACGATATTTATATCGGCGGAATCATCGATCCCTTTTAAAACGTCGAAACAGGTATCTACCCACGTGAAATTCAGCTCTAACGGCTCTACCTTTCCCTCAACGGCTTCTCGGACCTTTTCTTCCCAGTCATTCAGCTCGGAGGTCCTGTGGAGGATGACGTTTACCTTCATTATTTACCACCTGCTACCTCCCGGGCCATCCTTGTAAGAGATCACAGAAAAATATGGAAGAGGAAATAAATGAATTGCTATCGTATCATTTACCTAGCCTTTTTCGCTGCCTTAAATGACTCTTTAAGAGCTCTCCATAAGCTATTACGCTTTGCTAGCAGTGCAGCGGTTGTTGCAAGACCTAGGCCTACAGGACCTAGTAGGGAGGCAAAGAACAATGATCCTGCACTTGCTGGAACAGTAAGTGCTCCCATAATGGAACCAACCGATCCTAACGCGGTTGCTCCAAAGGCTGCTTTATCTAGCCGTGAAATTTTCTTTGCAGCTTCAAGCATCTCTTCGTTCTTCATAACTTCCGTAAAGCTAGTGGGACGGATCTCGAAAGGTGGTTCAAAGCCTTCTCTTTTATGTTCTATCGCTTCCTTTACCACTGATTTATAGGCAATTTCTAGGTACTTCGCCGTTTTCTTATCAAGGCTTATCTTCTCGGGTGAAATCTTTGGAACTTTGATCTTCTCTTTGATCTGCTCGTAGTGATCGCTACTTTTCTTCCAGAAAAAGGCGCTTCCTCCAATCCCTGCCAGTATAGGAGCTAGTACAAGTCCTACAGGTGGCGCAACCGCCGACGTAATTGCTATACCTATACCGAGGCCGCCACCACCCAATCCGGAGAGCCAACCAACTCTTTCCCAGATCTTAGACTTCTTTGCGTGCTGAACGGCTTCTTCGTCTTTGAGTAGCTCCTCAAAAGACTTGTATTTCAGCTCGAAACCAGGGTCGGCACCTATCCGCTTGTAACTGTTATAGTGCTCGTTTACTTTCTCATACGCCAGCCTCAGGAGCTTCTCGGCCCCCTTGTCAGTACCTTTTCCCTTCCCCCAGAATTTGAGCTTCCCAAACCACCTTCTCAACCTACCCTCCTTGGGCCTTTCCTCGGCTCCCATACTTTCACCGAAAAATTATGGTATTCTTTGCTTATAAACCATTAGGCAGTGTTAACAAAGACAAAAATTAGAAGGAAAAGGTTGAAGGGGGTTAAACCCTTCAGTCAAACTCCGTCTCTGTTTCGCTTTCTTCGCCCTTCTCCTCCTTCTTGGATGCAGCGATGATGTCGTCAATCCTTAGGATGAGCTGGGCAGCTTCAGAAGCGCTGATTATCGCCTGTGTCTTCACCTTAAGGGGCTCTAGGACGTTTCTTTCCTTCATGTTGGCTATCTGGCCCTCGAAGACGTCAACACCGTAATACTTACCGTCCTTCTCCTTAGCGTGGATGCTCCTGAGCTTTACGATCGTGTCTACCGGGTCCATACCGGCCGTTTCTGCTAGGGTTCTTGGAATGATCTCCAAGGAGTCTGCGAAGGCCTCAATTGCGAGCTGCTCCTTACCTCCAACCTTCTGGGCGTAGTCCCTGAGTCTAACGGCTACCGCCATCTCTGGTGCTCCACCGCCTGCCAACACCTTTCCGCTTTCGATGGCAGACGTTACTGCTCCCAGGGCGTCCTTTATGGCCCTTTCTGCCTCGTCCACAACGTGCTCAGCTCCACCCCTCACGAGGATGGTAACTGCCTTGGGGTTCTTGCATCCCTCAACGAAGATCATGGACTCTCCGGCGATCTTCCTCTCCTCTACGAGCTCTGCTTCACCTAGATCTTCTGGAGATAAGTCTTCAACCCTCGTTACGATCTTTGCACCCGTTGCCCTGGCAAGCTTCTCCATATCGCTCTTCTTTACCCTTCGAACTGCCAAGATTCCTGCCTTTGACAGGAAGTGCTGAGCCAGGTCGTCGATACCCTTCTGGACGAAGACAACGTTGGCTCCGCTCTGGACGATCTTGTCAACCATCTCCTTGATCATTCTCTCTTCCTGCTCGATGAAGGCCTGGAGCTGATCAGGGGACGTAATGTTTATCCTGGCATCCGTTTCGGTCTCCTTTACCTCGAGGGCCGAGTTGATAAGTGCAATCTTTGCGTTCTCAACCCTCTTAGGCATCTGTGGATGTACCCTTTCCTTATCGATTACAATACCCTTAACGAGCTGTGTATCTGCTAAGGATCCACCTTGCTTCTTCTCTATCTTAATCTGATCCGTGTCAATGATGATCTTTCCGTCTACCTCCTCTGCCACGAGCTTTATTGCTTCCACGACGATCTCTGCGAGCTTCTCCCTTGCTTCTGTGGCCTTTCCTGTCATCGTCGTCATGGCGATCTTCTTTAGTGTTTCTTCGTCGTGAATGTCGACGGGGTCTGCAATCTCTGTGAGTATCCTAACGGCCTCGTCGGCCGCCATCCTATAACCCTTGATGATAATGCTCGGGTGGATCTCCTGATCTAGGAGCTTTTCTGCGTTTCCTAGGAGTTCTCCAGCGATAACAACCGCTGTCGTCGTTCCGTCACCGGCTTCCTCGTCCTGGGTCTTTGCTACCTCTACCATGATCTTTCCGGCTGGGTGTTCAATGCTCATCTCGTTGAGGATCGTTGCACCATCGTTCGTGATTGTTATGTCACCGAGCTCGTCTACGAGCATCTTATCCATTCCCTTGGGACCAAGGGTTGTCCTAACGACGTTTGCAACGGCCCTGGCAACCAGTATGTTTAACCTTTGGGCATCTCGACCCACAACCCTTTGGGCACCTTCACCCAGAAAGATTACCGGCTGCTTCTGCAGCTCCACCATCTTCACACCTCCTTTATTTTTCGCTTGCTATCTATGTATATGCGTGGATAGAAAGAGTTTTTAAGTATAGGTTAACATCGTTGAAACGACGGAAGGGTTTCACTGCGGAACAGCTTTATATAGTTCAGTTATAAACAGATGAGTGGAGGTAATCGGCAGCAATAATCTAAGAAAAATGAGGGAGCTCGGGCTTCGAGCTCCTCACAATCAGCCTTGGGTCCCCACCGATTAAACCATGTACTGGAGATCCTCGTAGAGCCTATAGGTCTTTCCTGTTAGCTCCCTGACGGGCTCTTCGAGCTCCCTGACGATCTCCATGACCCCATGGAACAGATCCTCCGCCGAATCGAAGGCGATCTCTTTTTCCTTGAATCCTTCTCCAAGGACGTAGTACTTTGCCTTGGTCTTTCCGTTTTCCAGATCCCTCTCTCCGATGTAGATCTGAATTGACGGTCTTATCGTTGTCTCGAACTTCCGGACCTTTCTTGCCAAACTTGGTTTATCTGCCGGCACGATAACCGCTCGAACACCTTCTCCTACCAGTAGACTTCTTAGTAGGAGTGCTGTCTCATCAATTACCTTATCTACGTCCGGCTTACCCGTCCTTATTGCTATAACTGCTACCTGGACCGGATTGATCACGAAGGGCAGTCTTCCTTTCCTGGCTTCTAAGTACACCCCTAGGAATCGCTCGATAGAGCCCAGATAAGCCCTGTGTATCATGTAGAGGTCTTCGGCGGCTCCCACGTTCTTTGCCAGGTCCACAAGCTTAAAGCGACGGGGAAGGTTGAAGTCAAACTGGATCGTTCCAACCTGCCACTCATCCTCACCGAACTTCATTACCACATCGATCTTTGGACCGTAGAAAGCTGCCTCTCCCTTCTCCTCGTAGTACTTCATACCTTCCCTTTCTTTTATCTCCTGTGCAACACTTCTTAGGGCGTCTTCGGCGTTGTTCCACTCTTCCTCGGTTCCTATGAAATCCACGCCGAGCTTCTCTTTATCCCCCATGGAAAGACGGAGGTAGATGTTCTCCTCGTGGAAGGGAAGCTGGAAGAGCTTCGTATAGATCTCCTTCATTTCCTGGAAGGCCGTTAGAACGACGTCTTCGAGGTACTCCGATGGGGTGAAGATGTGGGCGTCGTCCTGGGTGAATCCACGGACCCGCATAAGCCCATAAAGGGCCCCACTGAGCTCGTACCTGTGGACCGTTCCGAGTTCGAAGATCTTATAGGGTAGTGGAACGTTTTCACGGTACTTCTGGAGCAAGTTGGCAAAGATCAACACGTGGAAAGGACAGTTCATGGGTTTTATGGCGAATTCGTGCTCATCTATGTTGAATATGTACATATTCTCCTTGTAGAAGTCATAGTGCCCTGATACCTTGTAGAGCTCTGTCGAAGCCACCGCCGGAGTCATTACTACCTTGTAGCC
>WAPE01000038.1 GCA_015520865.1 Candidatus Iainarchaeum sp. | reverse complement strand
GACGAAGACCCACCTCTGCACGCTTCTTCAGGATCTCTGCCAGCTGAAACACCGTATAAGGAGGGTACTCTATACTCGTGTGGAAGAGTGTGGAGAGGATTCGCGGGTCTAAGAAGGAGAGGAACTCAGGGTTGTTGGAGATCGTTATCAGCATTACGCGCGAACCTAGGCGGGAAAGATCGTAAAGGATCTCGCTTCCTGCAAGCCTGTCAACCTCATCAAGAACGAGAATGATCTTATAAGCTTCCGAGAGCCGTTCTATGGAAGAAATCGCATCACCGATGGAGAATCCTCGAAGAGGAATAGGTATACCCAGCTGAGACGCCATCTCTCCTATAATTCCCGTCCGGGTTCGGTATCTCCAGGCATTTACGTAGGCCGTTTTTACATTGGAAAAGACCGTTTTTGCCTCGAGAAGGATCTTTCTCACAGAGGCAGTCTTGCCGGTTCCAGGGGGCCCATAGAGGAAGAGATTTGTCGAAACACCCTTCTTAACGAAGTATGTTACTTCTCTGGCCAGTTCGTCAAGCTGACCCTCGCGGAAGGGCAACTCTTCGGGGAGGTAATCAAGATCGAAGACAGAAGGGTTGAGAATGATGCCCTCTTCAACGTAGCGCCTCAAGTACACGGATCAATGGAAGTGGAAAGTTCCTTTATTTCTCTACGATGCGCCACTCTATATAGGTTACCTCATCCTCAGGGGATATGACAGGATAGATCCGACGGAGATCCCTTACGAGCTCCGAGAAGCTTTTACTACCCTCTTTTCGAATCTCTTCTGCCGTTAACTCCTTTAGCTTCTTTACCTTCACTGATACGATTTTTGCCTTGGCAAAGGGTCGTCCAGAAACGGCCAAATAAACGATCATACCTGGTTTGACGCCCTTCCTACCTAGACGCACGGTAGCAGTCTTCTTTCCCGATAGAATATCTTTGACGTATCGAGGAAGGAAGTGGAGCATCATAGAACTTCCTCCAGGATGTAGTCGCCTATCTTCGCCATGATCTTGTCTACTCGCTTGGCGAACTTGACGGGGTCCATGTTGAAGGTTCTTGCGGCTTCCTTCCAGGTCTTCTTCTTGAGGATCTTCTCTATGAGGTACATTCGATCCGTCTGGGGGAGCTCTGGTTCCATCCCTGAAAGGAAGTACCAGCGGGTGATCTTTGTTACTACGTCTGAGACGGCGTCATAGAAGAGATATCCGTCGATGTAGCGACGGAAGCGGCGGATTTCACCTTCGGATAATTGGAGCGGTACCTTTCTTATCGGTCCCGAGGAGAGGAGCTCCAGGGCGACGTCGGGATCCATGTAGTAATAGTAGTTGTCAAACTCTTCGACAAGGCGGCTTCTTGCGGAGAAGTTTGCTATCCTGACGAACTTCTCGACTTTATTGGTTAATGGTTTCACGAAGATCGTCGTGTACTCGCCGCTCTCGACGTTTCTCTTCGGAGAGACGTGGACCATGAGGTAGCCGTTCTTCTTCCAGAAGCGGACCACCTTCGTAGACGCTCCGAATCCTGCTCCCGTCCAGCTATATCCCTTCTCTTTAGCGAAGTGTTCTAGTTCCCGAAGAGCGTAGCTACCGATCCCCATACCTTGAAGATCAGGATGGGTCGCTATTCTGACAACCCGCAGCCCCTTTTCCCGTGCAAAGTCTTTGAACTCGTAGTACTTGAGGAAGATGTCGGGGATAATGTTTCCGAAGATGAGTTCCCCTTCTAGCATCCTATATATGTGCTCGTCTTCCAATCCGCCTTCCTCTGCCACCTGTAACGACCCAACAACCTTTCCGCTGTCTAGTTTAACGGTGAATGCGTTCTGGTTGGGGGCATCGGCTAGGATTGCGATGTCCCTTGGGTTATTGCGGTAGTGGGCAAAGACATAGATGCCTATATATTCCCGGAGGGTCTTTTCATCTTCAAGGAAAAGCTTCTCCCGATCCTCGTGGACGAAGTTCAGCTTCTTCTTTGTAACTTCCTTCTTCTCCTTTCTACCTACCTTTGCAGGCTCTGCATCGAGAAGGAAGACGTCGTAGAGCCATCTCTCAACGGGATCGTTCTCTCCGTACCGAATGGGCTCCTCCATACGAAGTATATGGACCTTCAACCGCTCTTCCAGCGTGGGGAGGAACCTATACTGGAAGAGGCGTCCCGTTCCCTCGTATCCATGGGTCGTAGTGGAGAATATGAAGGATTTAAAGTTCGGGAGGAGCTCCTTGAGAATAGAAAGGTATATTCCGGCGGCTTCATCTACGACGAGCAGATCCCCCCTTTCCTTGATCGCACCGAGGGGTTCTCGGAAGAGTATAGTAGTTTTACCTACCTCTACAACCTTAGACCCCTTAACCTTTACTCCAAGCACCTTTAAGCCGGTTTTCAAAAACCTGAAGAGCTCTTCAACGTTCTGGTAAGAGGGTGCCGTTACGATAACCCTAAGCCTTGTTTTAGAAGAGACGTAAGCGAGCCCCGCGAGGAATAGGCCCAGGGCTGCAGACTTCCCCCTTCCTCGATTGGCAAGGATCACGTAGGCATTCTTGGGCCTTATGACACCTTCTAGAGCGTGGATCACGTTTATTTGATCCTGGGTCTTGGCTAGCTCGTAGATCTCCATTGGAAGAAGTGGTGAAGATGGGTACTCTAGCTTCTTCTCCTTGGACTTCTTCTCCCTTGGCTCCCTTCCTGAAATCACCTTGTCTCCTTCTAGTATATAAACTCCTGGATGTTCCTTGAACTTCTTAATGATCCGCCTCTGATAGATGTTCCCACAGTCCTCCACGGTGTAAGGCGGAGTAACGATGTACTGTCCGTGGAAGAAGAGCTTTCTGTTTACCCACTCTTCAAAGGGCGGAAGGGTGATAACGACAGCTCCTGGGCCCCGGACGGTTTCAACGGCGATTCCGACATCCTTGGCCGGGAAGTTGTTGAACGCGTCCAAGACGAGGCCGTCAAACGTCTTCCCTAGGACACTCTTTCCCTTGGCGTAAGGAACCCGTTTCGTTTCGCCACCAAACCGCTCAACAAAGGTGGAGTAACGACCCTCATCGTCCTTCTTGTCCTTGGGGAACTCCGCCATGTAAAGGACTTTCTCACTACCGAGAACCTCCCTCGCTAGGTTCATCACTTCGGCAGCTACCTCAGCTACTTCACTACCTTCGCCTTGGATGACGAACAAACGCCTATGTCGGCTCTCTTTAGCCCTTTCTAAGGCCTTTTTTATCTTTTTCATCTTCACTCCCCGTGCTTAAACCCGTAATAGGATTCCACCGCGACGGCGGCCAAAAGGATGAACTCCAAGCTTGTTATCACTGTATTGGTTATAAGAGGTGGCACGGGGCCCATCAGAAGGGCTAGAAGATAGAAGATAATGGAACCTATGAGCAAAACGACCAGGTTTTTCCACCAATAAACCTTTCCGGCTAGAAGGCCCTCATAAACGAGGTCCCTACCCCTCCCCTCCTCCACAACAACGGTGGCCAGAACGGGCAAGGAGAGGGGAACCCAGGTGACGAGAGAAAGAACAGCAAGGGAAATCCAGAGAACGTTCCAAGGCGGAACGGCTTGTTGAATAAGGTAGAGGATGAAGAAGAACGCCGGGAGTGAAGAGACGAATATCGAGACGAGAAAAACATGAATTATCTTCTTTAGAGCTACAACAAAGGGGTTCTTTGGATTTCCCGTTCTCTTCTGCCATAGACGGGCTATTAAAAACCCAAGAAGGTACGTGTCGAAGAAGAGGACGAGAAGGAAAGAGAGAAGGGTGATGGGATCCTTGAGGGATGTGAAGAACGCATAGGATGCCTTAAGGAAGGAGCCTGTAAAGATATAGGTAGCCAATGCGTTGGCCGTAGCCGAAACGAGGGGAACAGCCACGAAGTAATTAACAACGTAGATGAGCAGGAGGGCGACGAGGAGGGACGGGATGTCAACAAGGTCAAGGAGGCTCCTGTAAGTAAGGCGCCAGAGGGACATCAAAGATAGATGACGGGGAGGTATTTAAAGGGCCGTCGATGCCATTTTTAAGCCTTGACGTCTAGCTAAGAGCATGGTGGGTAAGGAGAAGGAGGAAGAGGAGAAAAAGAAGAAGTACTATTACTACTACGAGGAAGAGGAGGAAGAGGTGCCTGAGGAGGAATGGGAAGAGGAGGAAGAGTGGGAAGAGGAGGATGAGGAGCTGCCCTTTGACGAGGATGATCTGGAAGGGGACTTCGAGGAGGATGAGTGGTAGAACTCTAGGGCGCTTCCTTTCAAGGGAACGGCCATCGTTCCGCTCATACCGTTGAGCGTATAGGGTAATCTAATCAACGTCGCATTCCCCGCAGTCACCCAGGGGTCTATGAACTCTTTGTACTTCTCTGCGTAAACTTTCCGCTCTTCAAAGGAAAGTCTGTAGGCCTCTCCATCAAAAACATGAACATGAAACCCTCTTCCAGAATAAACGCGAACCTTCTTGTCGAAGGGGAGTTCGTCATGGATGTAGTCTGTCGCCTTGGCGGCGGCCTCGAGGCCTCCGTTTGTATCCGAATCGATGTCAAAGGCTAATTCCTGCCCTCGAAAGTTCTTACACGAGAAGCACTTCGAGTAATCTCTCTTCCTCTTGAAGGGACATTTTCTACATAACGCATAATCCTTCACGCGATTCCTCCAATAATACACGCCTTCTGGTGCGTAGTAAGCAAAGATTCGTCTCAGTTCCCTTGGGGAGAACCGCTCGAGCAGGGGACCTAGGAATAGAACGTTCACGCGCTTTTTTATCCTTTCTTCAAATTTTGGATCATAAATACCAGAGTTGGCACCAAGCTTAACAGCAAAAACAGGGTTATCGTCATGCAGCTTCGCAAATCGGACCGCCCGTCGGTAGTCGAAATATTTTAGATAGAAGAGTCGCCGTTCTTGGTAGGAGGGCTTTCTGAAGTGCACGGAAAAAGATGGTTGAGGTTGTTTATATGGTTATATAGATAGCCCCGCGGGGATTCGAACCCCGGTCGCGGGAGCCAGAGTCCCGCATGCTTGGCCGCTACACCACGGGGCTACGACCTCGAAGAGGGGATCTCTATCGCCGGTCCACTCATTCTTAGGTGGCTAAGGTTTTAGAAGGTTGTGAATAGTTGAAGGAAAGCTGCCACTAAAAGGCCTAGGAGCGCAACGGTTGCGTAATATTTCCACCTTCGAAGTCCCTTCCTCAGGACGTAGACACCCAGAAGTACCATAGTAAGGTAGGAGGCCGAAGCCGCTAGGGGATTTGCAAATATGTTTCCAATGAGCACCGCATAGGCAAAGTATGAAAGGGAAAGTGCTATTTCTTCACCAAGGCTCATCCTTAACACCCAGGAGGTACGCGGTAACATTTGCCAGCCTATGAAGGATGGGTGTGAGGACGAGTATAAGGATCGCCCAGGAGGGGAGCGGAGGATCGAGGAGGAAGGCCCCGAAGACGAAGTCTAACTGATCAAGTAGGGGTGCTTCTTCACCCCTTTCCAGCCCGATCCTTCGCTTCACGAAGCTTCCAACAATATCACCAAGGAGGGCTCCCAAGGAAAGAAGAAATGCATCACTCCAGCTACCAAGCCCAAAAAAAGCAAGAACAGGATATCCTATGACGAACCCAAGGGTTGTACCCAAGAGGAGGCCCTCCCAGGTTTTGCCGTTTCCTAAGATCCTCCTTCCATCGAGACAATACTTTCCACCGTCGATGGGGTGTGTTTTCGGTAAGAACTTCGATAGGGTAGCTGCTGCATTAGCTACGTAGGCAGGAGTAAACCAGATAATTGAAAAGAGCTCGTTCATGAGGATGAAGACGGTACCTTTGCTTCCTCGACCTCGGTTTCCTCGGGTATGTAGCGGACCTTGGCAACCTCTACCCTTCGAACGGGGGCGATCTTTTTCACCTCAGCAGCTATGCGCTTCATGAGGTCCCCCGCAAAGAATTCCTTTATGAGATCATCCTTTTCTCTCTTGGACGCCTCCTCAGTAATCATTTCAACCATCTTCTTACGAATAGCTGTCCTTTTCGCCCTAGAAACCTTTACAGCCGTCCAGGTTACAGCCTTCACATGGAGCTTCTTCTTATCTTTCGTAATTACATCAAAAACTACCTCAACCTTCGAGGAGTGGCGGCGGGTTAAACGCTTCATAAATGAGCGTTCCAGCTCATAACCGTAAAGGTCGGTAAAGGCGTTGCTACCAACGACCTTCGTTATCCTAAACCAGAGAAGGTACTGAAGATGGGAAAGGGATCCCGTAACCTCTGATCCAAGGACCTCTACGGTTCTCCCGATGAGCATGTCCGGCTCGGCAGCGGCTGTTTGACCTACATCCTTCTCTCCAAAAATCTTTGGAGCTTTTATAACAAACCACTGCTTCGTCTTCCAGGGATCTACGACCTTAACCCTTCGCTTCGCCATTTCAGATCACCTTCCACTTCACGAGGATCTCATCTGCCTTTCTAAGGACCTCCCGGGGCTTTCCATCGATGTGTATTTCCTCTAATCCCTTGAGGGTGAGCTTCACCTTCATCTCTTCACCAGGATAGCGGCCGTTTCGGGCGTGTACCTCCAGTCAGGGGGTAGTACGCCTTCACGCCGGTAATACTTCACCAGCCGCTTGATCTTGGATTCGATCCTCTCGAGGGCCACTTTGTTGTGCATATCCTTCTTGTTCTTCTCGAGGTGCCTTCTGACGCGGAGAGCCCTTCTAATGAGGTTTGCCAAATCTTCGGGGATCGAAGGAGCGAGATTGTGCTCCTTAAGGATCTGAAGGATCTTCTTACCCGTTATAGCCTTGACATCGGGGACACCGTATTGATCCCGAAGAACGAGACCTATCATAGCGGTGGAATAACCCTTCTTGGCAAGCTCTACAACAAGCTTCTCCACTTCTTCCGGGCTCTTCTCTACCCACTTCGGTGGAACCTTAGACGCGGGTTTTTTGGAGCCCGACTTGCCCTTCTTCCTCGCATGGATTCGAGCCATGGTACCCACCACTTGAAAGGGTAGAATGTTTTATAAAGGTTCTCAGAGGTAGCGGGCCCTACGCTTTACGACCTCCATCCTCCGAAGGACCTCCTCCCCTCTGGAGTAGTGGCTTGCATAGGATTCCAAGAATGCTTTCCAACCCTCCGGAAAATCGGAATGAGTAGCTATATAGCTCTTTTCGAAGCAAACAAGGTCTACGGCCTTATCTTCGATTCTCTTCGTTACCTCTCCGAGCCCAAAATCTATGAGAAAGAGTTTTTTACCCGAAACAATAACGTTGGATGTCGCCAGGTCACCGTGAACGATGTCGTTGGCGTGGAGGGTTGCTACAAGCCTTCCGAGATCTTCCAT
>WAPE01000037.1 GCA_015520865.1 Candidatus Iainarchaeum sp. | reverse complement strand
GGGCTCCGTAGGAGCGTTAGTGCTTCGAGAACACCTTATGTACCTCCCGCAAAGCGAACCGTGTTCAAGGCTCCGAGGATCTCGAAGTGGAAGCTCCGCGGAAGGACCCTCGAGATAAGAAACGTTGGATCCGTAGATCTTCGACCGAACCGACAGCTCATCGAGTGCACCCAACTTCGAACCGCTTCTTTCTACGCCATAGCCCTTGCCAAGCCAGGAACTACGGCAAAACGCGTTAAAGGGGTTTCAAAAGCTCTCAAGCGGTGGAGTTATCCCTTCTTGAAGGATCCGGGGCCAGCATTTTCCTACGTCAGGCCCGTTGATATATGGTTCGTCCTTAACAGGATCCCGGGGGTCGTGTTTTCCCGAGATCGCTAACTCCGGGTTTTTCTGGCCTATGGGTTAAAAACAACCGCAGTTATTGCTCACCTTCGGTCTAAAATTCTCCGTTTAAAAAGAAAGAGAGGAGTTAGGGGTCTTTAACCTCTAAACCGTACCTTCGTCCCTTTGGGGGTGTCCATGAGTTCGATGCCGATTTCCCTCAGTTTTTCTCTTATCTCGTCACTGAACTTGAAGAGCTTCTCCTTTCTAAGGTCTTCTCGGAGGTCCACGAGCGTTTTTAGAAGCTCGTACGCGTGCTTTTCTAGAAGCTTCCTGCGCTGGGTCCTTGCATCTAGCTGAAGGCCTAGTATACCTCCGTAGTACACAACGGCTTCGTAGGTTTTCCTCGCCTCCTCTTCCGAAACCTTGTCGAAGAGGTTTTCCGAATACCAGCGGCTCCTTAGTTCAAAGAGGGCCTTTACTGCGTTTACCGTGTCTAGATCGTTGTTCATGGCAGTTTCAAAGCTCCTTACGAATTCTTCCCTGTAGGGGTCTTCTCTTTCTCCTCCACCGGCTTCTTCTAGATCCTGAACGAATAGATAGAGGCTGTCCAGCGCGTTCTTTGCTGCTTCCAATGCATCGTCGGTGTAATCTACCTGTCTCCTGTAGTGGGAAGAGATGGCCCAGAATCGAACGACATCACCGCCGTACTTGTCGATCGCCTCGTGGAGGTATACGAAGTTTCCGGTACTCTTGCTCATCTTTTCTCCGTTTATCTTCACGAAGCCCGTGTGCATCCAATACCTTGCCAATCCCTTTCCGAAGGCTGCAAAGGCCTGGGCCCTTTCGTTGGGATGGTGGGGGAACTTGTGGTCCTCCCCTCCGCCGTGGATGTCAAACTCCTCGCCCAGGTACTTGGCGCTCATTACTGTACATTCGATGTGCCAGCCAGGGAATCCGTATCCCCAGGGAGAGGGCCACTGGAGGATGTGGCCTGGCGGTGCTCTCTTCCAGAGGGCGAAGTCCCACTTGTTCTTCTTTTCTGGAAGGGGTTCAATCCTGTGGACCTTTTCTAGCTCAGAGAGGTCCATATCAACGAACTCCGGATAGGGGTAGTCCTTCATATACCTCTCGATGTCTAGGTAGACACTGCCATTAACGACGTAGGCGTATCCGTTTTCTATGATCTTCTTCACGACCTCGATGATCTCTGGTATGTGGCAGGATGCCCGGGGCGTTAGATCAGGCTTCTCCACGTTTATCCTGTTCATCTGCTCGAAAAAGGCGTCTGTCATCTTCTCGACGAGGACCATGGGTTCCATGTGCTTCTCTAGAGCCCTCTTCAGGATCTTGTCCTCTCCGAAGTCCATGTCGCTCGTCAGGTGGCCGACGTCGGTAATATTCATCACGTGATAGACGTCGTATCCGATGTGGTAAAGCCAGCGCTTTAGCGTATCCCAGACGGCGTAGGTTCTCCCGTGTCCAATGTGGGGATAGTCATAAACCGTGGGCCCACATGTATAAATCCGAACCTCTTTTTCCCTTATCGGTCGAAAAACCTCAAGCTTTCGGGTTAAACTGTTGTAAATAACAAAGCTCTTTTTCAGATCCTCCCGCTCAACAAAGACCCTCACCCATGAAAGAAGTTTTGTCAGAGGGATTTAAAACGCTACACTATTTTTGCCTCAGAAGAGGTGGAATCCATGTTCTGTCAATCCTAGCCAGCTTAATCATCTCTCTTTCGAAGATCTCCTTCAGATCTTGAGTCAACGCCTTTCTTTGATGTGGTTTTATCCTTTTAGAAGTGTAAACAAGGTTCTTGAGCTCGCGGAAGTCAAACTTCTTCTTACCTTCGAGCATCTGTTTTGCTAGAATGAGCAAGACAATTTTTCTTAATGCTCCGCGGTTCAATTTCTCGCTTCTAAGTAGCTCCTTGCTTGCTTTCCAGAACTTTTTAGCTAGGAGCTTCTTTTCTTGTTCTGATAGATATGATGCGCGGTAAAGTCTTCTAAGAAAGAGCGGATCGATCCGCTCTACGATGGTTGCAATATGTTGGGGTGAAGGATAACGAAATAGGTAAGCGAGCCCCTCCGCATTTCTATTTCTAAAGATTTCATACGCTTTTTCTCCAAACCTCCTGAGACCTCCTTTAACCGCAAGAAGTTCCCACGGCTCGTACTCCTCACCTTTATAATATTTTGCCAAGCTTGCAGCAGCCTCTGCATATAGCTGTTTCTGAATCTTTCGAAGCTTTTCCTTATTAACTATCTGAGAGAGCCGTTTCAACAACCAGACGACTTCTATAGTGCGTGCTCCGACTTCTTCTCCCGCCCCATGCTTTCTTTTAGCACCAATGTGGTAAGCTTCATGAACGATCGTCACTTCTTTTTCTTTCTTATTCTTGTTGAGCTCTTTGTTTAGATAGATCCTGCGGTCTTTTGCAAAAGCTGATCCTGATGTCC
>WAPE01000036.1 GCA_015520865.1 Candidatus Iainarchaeum sp. | reverse complement strand
GTATAAATGGGTTGCGTAAGCGGAAGTATTTACTCCTTGCCATCTGCAGAATCTTTGAATTTTATCCTAACAAAGATAATGAGGATGAGGATAATGTTTATGAACCGAAAAGATGAGCTGGCGCTACTTAAGAAGTTGTATCGCTCAGGAAAGAAGGAGGTCCTAATCCTCTACGGGCGAAGGAGGGTAGGGAAGACTGAGCTCGTGAAGAGGTTCATTAAGAACAAACCGGCAATATATTTTCTCGCCGACAGGGACGGCCTGAAGGCCAACGTGAGGGGATTCATCGCTATTACCTGATTCTTGAGACCCTTGAATAAGGCCGGTGAGTTGCCCTTCAGGTTCACTAAAATAGGAAGGTGGTGAAGGAGGATATTGACCTCGTTGCCTTGAACGAGCGGAAGAAAAGGCTTTGTTCGTGGAGGTTAAGTGGAAAGAGCTAGGTGAGAGGGAGCGAGGGAGTTTTGAAGGACTTGGAGAGAAAGGTGAATTGATTGATTGGAGGGCTGGGAGAAGTTTTACAGACTGGTGGCGAAGAGGGTTGAGGGAAAGGTAGGGCTTAGGAGAGAGGGCTGGTATGTGTGGGATTTAGAAGACTTCGAAAGGTTGAAGAAATGGAGAAGTGTCTAGGAAAACAGGAAAAAACTTTAACCTCAGAACTTCAGAAATAATGGAGGGTGTGCGAGCATGGTGCTCACAAGGAAAAAAACAGGCGTATTGGAGCGGGAAGAAAAAAGGATGTTCAGAACGGTAAAAGTAACGGAGCACGTGGATGTGCTTACCCCACCCACAGGACGTAACACAACAGTATTTGCCGAAATCGCACAGATGGCTGCTGGCTTACCGGACCTCCACCCAACACACACACTGGACTCCAGCAGGGGATCATCGGTTCATTTCCGAGAAGGAAACACCAACAGAGGTAGGGTATGACTTTCTTATAGGTCTATTGACAGGAATTGCAAGGGATGGCGAGGGCGGCGCCCACACAAACCATGTGGAACAAAAGTTTCACAACATACTTATGGAAATAGGCGAAGAAATTGGGGAAGTATACGGCACGGACGAAATAAAACCATTGGAGAAAGTATCTGACGTGATGCTTGGCATAGGTGTGAAGGTTCCGAAGTTCAAGGAGTTCCTACAGAAGTACAGGGAAAAAGTTATCGAGGAAATGACCGACGCGATATACGAAGCATACAAGATGCGTGGAAAGATTGTAGACAAAGGTTCCATAAAAAAGGCCGTTGAGCATGCCATTGAGATTTCAGACAAACTCGCACACAATATATTTGACGACAGAGTAGATCCCTACTGGATCGCCCTGCACCACTACAAAAACCTATACGATCAACCACCATCGATTCAGCTAACAGGAATCTTTGACGGTGCGCTAAAAGTACCTCGCGAAAAAGTATTGGAAGAAATTGGGGATCACATCATAGAACTGAAAAAAATATTCCCGAACGTGGTAAAACCCGAAGAAGTATATGGTGACCTCTGGTACGAATTCCTTAAGAAGAAGGGAATAAAGCCCAAGGAGCTTGAACCTCAACGGGAAAAACTCGCCAAAGGGGGCTTGCTTTCTCCAGACTTAACCGCCGAAAAGCTCGAAGTCCTCTCCATCCTCCAGGCTTTGGAGTTCGCCGACTACTCCGAAAAGGCGAAAGAAAAGGTCCTACAAAAGCTCTCTGAAAGAATAAGCGAACTCTCGAAGAAAGAGCCGACGCGAGAAAACCTTCTAAAACTCGGGCTTTACTTCTACGCCTTTGAACTCATAAAAAATAACCGCTAGCAGAATATAAAGAAACTTCAAGGGCTCTGAGGCTCACCACTCGTCCTCGTCTTCCCAGTCCTCTTCCTCCCACTCCTCCTCCCAGTCCTCGTCGTCCCACTCCTCGAGCTCGAACTCCTCATCTAAGAACTCCTCTTCCTCATCAACGACCTTCTTTTTCTTGGGTGGCTCCATACCCTCCCCTCATCCCGAGTTTGAACTGATGGCCTATAAACTTTATTCCAAAAATTTAAAAGGCCAAGTCCTTCGGGCGAGGCCTCGAAAAAGGTTTATATCCTAACGTGAGAAGGGAAAACCATGAGG
>WAPE01000035.1 GCA_015520865.1 Candidatus Iainarchaeum sp. | reverse complement strand
TCGTTGCAGTCACGGTGTTCGTTCTCCTTGTCGGCTTCCTAGCCTACTTCTACAACGGCTACAACTGGGTAAAGGATGCGGTTGGTATAGGGAATGCCTTGGACCTCCGGCAGAACGTCGTCTCCGCAACGGTTGTCGAGAACCGGTATGGTTATTACTTCTGGGCCCCAAAGTATTCCCTCCTTGCTCTCTTCGTTCCTTTCATCGCACCGTTTCTTGTAGCACGCTCTAGAAAAAAGGAGTACCTGTTCTTGCTCGCAGTCTTTGGTCTAACGCTCTACCTTGGCTGGATCATGCTCAAAACCTGCTACTACTTCGGAGCGCCTTTGGGTATGGCGGCGGCCCTTGTAACGACGGAAGTCTACAACATGGTAAAAGAAGATGAACGGTGGAGGAAGGTAGCGTTCTACGGCATACTAACCCTCGTATTGGCCCTGGCAGCGACGGGTATTTATCACACCGTGGGGAGGATCCCAACACTCCTTACACAGACAGAAGTAAACGAAGCCTTGACCTTAAGACCCATAGCATCCGACTGGGAGTGGCTCAAGGGACCCGACTACCTCGGTTCCTTCGCATTCCTTGAAAATAATACAGAGCAAAATGCACCCATCTTCAACTGGTGGGGCATGGGCCACTGGCTCACTTTCTTCACAAACCATCCCGTAGCGACGGACAACACGAATGCCATCTTCGAAGCAGACCAGTACGTGGCCAGAACGATGTTGAGCGACGTGAACACTGCGTACCACCGTATAAAGGAGAAGAACTTCGAGTATGTTTACTGGTTGAGGGACTACGTTTACGGCGCGTCGAGCTTCGCCGTCTACGGCTACGGTTTCGATGAAGGCAGGAAGATTGCAAGGGAGTACACGTTCTACCTGACGAACCCCTGCAAGAAGGTAAGCGTGGGGAACTACTACAACTGTGGAACCGAGCAGAACCCGTTCTTCGTAGATGCAGACATCGTAGAGAAGGCTCCACCTATTTTTTACGCTCCACTACCATTCAGTCTCCTTCCCAAGATCCAGGGCAACCTCGGTGTTTATAAACTAGCCAACAGGCTCGTTATAGTCTCGAAGAAGATGAACGACAGTTTGCTATTCCTTCTCTGGAAGGGAGGAAACGAGCACTTCCAGCCGGTCTACATATCCCCCAACGGGTACGTCGTTGTGTATAAGGTAAATTAAGAACGAACCTTTTGAGCTTTCTTTCCGCCCCGTTTCCTGCCCAAAGCCTTTTTCCTCTTCTTCTCCCTTATCGTTCGGTCCTCTCGGATGACCCGTTCGCGCCAGTCCCTAAAGGAGATTCCCCTGTGCTTCGCGCAGGAAATACAAACGTACACTTTTTCTGCGCCCCATCCAACGAACTCTATTTCATCTGTGTTGTCGAGGGCTGCAAGCCAGGAAGGCTTCTTGTAGATCGGGATTGCCTTGTCCCGCGGGACCTTTCTTCCGCAGTAGATGCACGTGACATAGGTGATCTTGCCCATTAAATCACCCCACAAAGTTGGGGGAGAAGAAGGTTTAAAACGGATGAAGTAACTTCCTATGTGGACCCCTGGGAAGCTTATAGAGAAAAGCACCTCCAGCGGCTGGAAGAGGCTCTGAAGAAGGGGGAAGTAGATCCACCGGCAGTACCTCTTCTGAAGGTTCTAAACAGCTACGAGGGAATTGTAACAACTTCTTCCTGCTCCGGAAGGGTAATTCTGCTCGCAACGTCCAAAGAGGAGGATAAAGCATCCTCCTACTTTCATAGAAAGTGGCATCGTCCCGTAATGGTGGAAGAGGTCCTCGAAGGAGTTAATAGCTTTCAGGGAGACGTTCTTTGGTTCAAAGTCGACCCTCTCATCTTTCACGTTGCTGCAAAGGATCTAGAAATAGCTTACGGGCTCGTAAAGGAAGCAAGAAAGGCAGGAGTAAAGATAGCAGGTATTCAGGTGATAGAAGACTACAGGGTCAACGTTGAGGTGAGGGGAATCGATTCAATGGCCCTTCCCCTTTTCTGGGACGGTGAAAAAATCGTTAATGATGGCTACCTAAGGAGCATCGTGCCCATAGCAAACAGGAAGATGGTGAAGAACCAGCAGAGGTTAGAGAAGTTGTTCGATGTTTGGAAGGCTTACGTGGAGAAGTTGAAGTAGCCTTTTTAGGGGGAACAGGCCACTTTTTTCCGTGGAGGGCCTTTCTACGGTGCATAAATTGTTACTACAGCTTGGTATTATCTTGTTTTGGGCCCTCGTTCTAGGATCCTTCTTCGAGCGGATAGGACTACCGGCAGAGCTAGGATACACATTAGCAGGTTACACCCTTGGTCCTTCGGGCTTCAACCTCGTTCAATCGTCAGAATTTATCCAGCTTCTCGCAGATCTCGGCATCATCCTCCTCCTCTTTTACATCGGACTCGAGTTCAACCTGCGGAAGCTTATAGAGGCAGGGTCGCTGGCGTTGCTCCTTTCTCCCATCCGCAGTGGTCTCGGATTTTTGCTAGGGTTTGGCATAGCGAAGCTACTGGGGTTTAACTTCATGGCCTCCGTAGTGGCTGGGGCTACCATAGCCGTTTCCTCGACGGGAATTATATCGAACACAATCCTAGAAAGAAAATTGGAGCATACCCTAGAAGCGAGGGTTGTTATGTCGATGCTCATCCTCGAAGACATCTTCTCGGTCACGTTTCTGGCTTTTTTGCTTAGTCAGCACACGGGTTTTCCTGTTTCTAAGGTCTTTCTCCACACGACCCTAGTACTTATACTCATCCTCACGGTGGGGGTTTACCTATCCCGCTGGTTCTTCAGGATCATCCGGCGCTTCGGCCACGAGGATAAGATCACGC
>WAPE01000034.1 GCA_015520865.1 Candidatus Iainarchaeum sp. | reverse complement strand
AAGGGAGGTCTAAACGGTGCGGCCCTCTACATCGATACGGAGAACACCTTCCGCCCCGAACGTATCATGGCCATGGCCGAAGGTGTGGGACTCGATCCCCACGAGGCCCTAAAGAACATCTACGTCGCTAGGGCATATAACTCCGATCACCAGATGCTCCTCGTCGAGAAGGCCAAGGAGATCATCGAAGAGAAAAACATAAAGCTTGTCATCGTCGATTCTCTTACTGCTCACTTTCGAGCGGAGTATGTAGGAAGAGGCAAGCTCGCGGAGCGCCAGCAGAAGCTGAACCGTCATATTCACACCCTCCAGAGGCTCGCCGACGCCTTCAACATCGCCGTCGTCGTAACGAACCAGGTGATGGCCAAACCTGATATCCTATTCGGCGATCCGACCGAGCCTGTTGGAGGCCACGTCCTGGCCCACGCAGCCACATACAGGGTTTATCTAAGGAAAGGAAAGGGCGAGAAGAGGATTGCTAGACTCGTTGACTCGCCTCACCTGCCAGAAGGGGAGGCAGTCTTTGCAATAACTCCAGAAGGTATCAGGGACGCCTAAAGAGACCGGAAAGCGTTTCTTCCACCTTCTTTTTCCACTTCTCCATGACCTCCTTCAAGGACACCGATCTATAGAACTTTTTTCCCTCCCTCTCCTTCACGATAACAAGTCCTTTTTCTTCGAGCTTCTTGAGGGCTATCCTTACCCCTTTCGAGGAGAGTTTCGTCTTTTCTTCGATCTCCTTCACCGAAAGGTACTTTCTAGCTCTATAGAGTGCCGTAAATACCTGAATCTCCGAGGCTGTACTGCCCAAACTCTTCATAAAGGCCTCAATATCCTTCCTAACCTTTACACGAAACTTCCCCTTCTCATCAGCCATTTTCCATCCACCTTTATATCTGTTTTTGTTATCACGGCGTCTACGTGGATCGGTGATGACCAATCGGCTCCGGTCTTTTTTCCTAGCGGATCTCCGAACGCTATATGGACTCCAGGAAACTTCTCGTCCTGCAAGAGGTTCCCTATGATCCTATCGAGGTTCACGTTGGTTCCTACGGCAAACTCTCCTACCCTGGTCCCGTTGGGTGCTTCGCTGACGTACCTCCAGAACTCATCGGCTAACCTTTCGTCCTCACTCTTTACTTCTACGAGCTCGGAGTCTTCGATGACGAAGGTGAGGGGGTGCTTCAGCTTCCCGTACTTCTTGAAGTAATCCCCTAAGCTTCCATCGGCCACTGCAGTCCCTTCGATCTTTTCTGGTGTTGTAAACACTTCTCCTCCAGGCAAGTTCCCCCATTCACCATAATCTATCTTCCCCGTGTCAGGGATCCAGCGATACTTCCCTACCTTTACGTAGAGCTCCGTTCCGAGCTCTGTCTTTACCTCGATCTCTTTAGCTTTCTCCACCCTTTCATAAACCCTCAATGTGGTTTCTTCAACGTTTTTACATTCCCTCAGACCCATAGAAAGGATCTCCTTCGTAATTCCTGGCATGTGGGCATGCTTTGCTCCTAAAGAGGTGACCTGCTCTACGAAGCCCTTCCGATGGGGAAGCTCGTTGGGTTTAACGGTAGCCACATAGAGGCTAACGGTGGGTTTAACGAACTCCACGTACTCCCTTAACTGCCAGGGGTACTCCGAGATCGGTCTCCTTCCAAAGTCTTCCAGGAAGACGAGGTAGGCTTGGGTTATCCCTTTGGCTACTTCGAAGAAGGTCCTCGCTATCTCTTCGTTCTCCCTATCTCCAAGAATGATTACCCGATCCTCCGGCGAGACCTCCAAGCATTCCTTCAGGGCTACCTCTACACCCCTCTTCCACACGTTAAGAAAAGGGACGCTTTTCCTTAAAGGCGGCCCCCATCCTTAAGAAGCCAACCCCACCAAAAGATGAATAGGTGCGGGCCAAGGGTCTCACCTCTGGAACCCCGGGAGTGATCTCCACTCGATCGTCCGAGGTGCATCCGGTCTCACGATCGGACCTGCTCGCGGATCAACCAAGCCAGCGGTTGCGGGGGTACCGATCTGCCAACCGGGGATCCACTCATGGGGCTTCGCCCTATAACCCCAAAGCGGGTGCGGTCTTTGACCGCACACTGAGACCGGAGCTGGAGGGTGTTCGAGCGAAGCGATGAACACCCCTACACTCGCTCCACCGGAGAATCCGGTGCGGGGGTGCCCGAGCGGCCAAAGGGGTCGGGCTTAGGACCCGATGGGTTAGCC
>WAPE01000033.1 GCA_015520865.1 Candidatus Iainarchaeum sp. | reverse complement strand
CCTTCACGTTTTCTAGAACCTCGACGAGGTGATCGAAGCAGATCGTCGGCTCTCCTCCCGTTATCCGGGCGATACCTCCATACTTTTCTACCATCCTGTTGAGGATTGCGGAAACCTCCCTTGGCGAGTAGAACTTTCCGTAGGCCTCGGGCCTCGTTACGTACTTCCAGCTCCAGCAGTAGGCGCACCGAAGGTTACAGCCGACGACATCGGCCGTAGCCGAACCACCGTAGAACCTCGTATACCGAAACCTGTAATACTTCCGCTCGTTTCCTCTACAAACGATCTTCTCGGTCTCCTCCGCTAATCGAACCGGATCGAAGCCCATCTTAACCCCTCGGAGGCTCTGAGAGCTTCCTTCTTGCCGCCTCGATGTGTCCGTTATGATAGCTTTCGATGTGTGAAGCCTTTACACCGGCCGCCTCGGCGGCCGCCGTCTTTGTTTTTGGTTCCTTCTTCACAAGGAAGGTTTCGGGCTTTGCTTCTTTACAGTACTTCTTGCAGTAGTTGATCGCTAGATCGAGATAGGGATCCTCTTTCCTCATCCTTGCAAAGATCTCGACGATCTTTCCTTCTTCTGGAAAGTGATAGTAAATCTGGCTTTCCCTGGCAAAATCTCCCACGTATGTCTGCTTTGTTGATATCCCTATCCTTGGAAGTTCAGAATAGCCTTCCAGTTTCCCTTCTATCGCCATAATAATCCTTTCAAGAAAGGATTTCAGGTATTCGTCCTCTTTTAGGTCTTCGGGAGGGTTTAATACCTTATGGACCGCCGAGTTTATGCCCTCGTCTATTCCAGCATGCCCGAAAAGTACAACTACGGGCTTTCCGGTCTTCTCTGCGTATCGATAGATTTCCAGGTCCTTTACCCGGTCCACAAGAATTTTAATGCACCGAGCCATATAAATAACGTGGAAGAGGTTTATCCTTCCTGGCCCACGGCCCTCGTAACCGTCATAGTTCTCTTTCTTTCGTCGCTTCTCGTCTGGCTTGAAGCTCCGGGAAGCGCCGCAGCCTACATAACCATCCTTATCCTGCTCGTTCTTGCGGTCTACATCCTCTTGGCTGCTGCCAAGAAGTTCCCCCTCTACAAACTTCGCTAAAGGTTATTAATCCTTCTTCTTACCAAATGAGTTGGAGGGTGTGCCGGGGTGGCCGAGTGGTTAAGGCGCCGGCCTGCTAAGCCGGTGGGGGCAACCCCGCGTGGGTTCGAATCCCACCCCCGGCGCTTCGGTAATGCCCCGGTAGCTCAGCCCGGCAGAGCGCCCGCCTCGTAAGCGGGAGGTCGCGGGTTCAAATCCCGCCCGGGGCTTACACCGATGGGGCTCCGCCCCTATTACCCCGAAGCGGGTGGGGTTTACCAACCCCACGCACTGAGCACGAGGATCCAGATGCCGTTGCGTCGGGGCTCCGCCCCTATTACCCCGGAAGAGTGAGTTCGAGGGCCCGTAGCTCAGCCAGGTAGAGCACCCGGCTTTTAACCGGGGTGTCGGGGGTTCGAATCCCCCCGGGCCCGCTCTGAACTACTCAGAAGGCTGTTGTTCCTGTGGTTCTAGTTAAAAACCCTCGCGCTTTCTTTCTTTACCGTGTCCAAAAAGAACGTTCCCTTCGAGGAGAAGATACGGCGATTTATGCGAAGTCAGCGGATGTACAAGCCCGGTGATAGAATTTTAGCGGGGATATCCGGCGGAAAGGACAGTATGATGCTGGCTGTAGTCCTGAAGTACGTTTCCACGGTTGATGATGTTTCTGTAGAGCTCCTACATCTAAACTTCGGCCAAAAAGGGTCTAAAAGGTTAGAAGAGCACGTTTCTAGGTTCGCTGAGGAGCTGGAACTACCTCTCCGGATCTGGAGGTTCGAAGAAGAGTGGGGAATGAGCTTCGACGAGCTCGTTCAAAGGGTCGGTGGTAATCCCTGCTCGATCTGCTCAACCCTCCTTCGATACTACCTTCTATGGTTCGGAAAGGAGTACGACGTTGTCGCAACGGGCCACAACCTCGATGATATGGTTTCTTTCTACCTTTACAACACCATGACGGGTAATACCCGCTTTTCTTCCACCCTCCGGCCCGTTGTAAGAACGTCTGTGGGTCCCCTCAAGGTTCGTCCCTTCTTCTACGTTCCGGAGGAACGCATCGCCGAGGAGGCTCGGTCGCGGGGGATCGTTTCCTTCCCCACGGGCTGTCCGTCTGAGGAAGAAGCTCCAACGGTCAGGATCAGACGCTACCTTAAAGAACTGGAGAGCTCTGTTCCGGGTGCTCGCAAGAACCTCCTGCGCTTCTTCCTTTCGGTCACTCCTCCACCTCAAGAGAAGGAGCTCAACCGATGTGAGATCTGCGGCATGCCAACGAGCGGAAGGATCTGCTCCGTTTGCAGGATGAAGATAAAGGCCGGTGTTCTACCTCGGAAGGATGCCCAGTAGATGAAGGATCTTTATCTCCGGGACCGTTAGGTGGACAAACGGGTTTGAGAATTCCCCCTCTGGCCTTGTTCTTCCCTTCCGAAGGTGATCCCTAAGCTCTTCGAGATCGCTAAACTCCGGAACCTCCGTCCAGGCCTTGGCTACTTCTACGGGCGTGTGGGCATCTGAACCCGCCACCAATGGCAGGTTGCGGGCTTCCGCGTAGAGCTTTGCCCTTTCAAAGAACCTTGGCGAGATATATCGAGCGTTTAGGACCTCTATGAGGGCGTCCTTCGGAGGTTCTACACCGTTCAGGAGGAGCGCGGTCCTCTTCCGAAACTTATCAAAGGGATGGGGAATAACGATGAGTCCATCCTGCTCCCGGATCCTATCGAAGGTCTCCTCTGGTTCCAATCCTCTTGGAATCTCCTCTTGAAGGAAGAGGCCGATTACTTCTCCCTTTGTTGTCTTTATCTCTTCCCCTGGGATAACGGGAAAGGTCGATTCAACGATCGTAAGTCTGTTGTGGTCTGTTATGGCTATTGCGTCGAGTCCCCTTCTCCTTGCTAGATTTATTAGCTTCTCCGGGCTCATCATACCGTCCTTTGAATACCAGGTGTGGTTGTGGAGATCGACACGCACTAAAACCATTCTCTGGGATTTATTTTTAGCCCGATCGTCCCCCGCCCGGGGAGGGGATGAACCTGGGCCGGATGGATCGGGCACAGGCGCCGGCCAGCCGGCAGGGGTGAAGGATGATCCCCTGTCCCTCCGCCGGCGCACAGCTTTAAATTCCCCCTTCCTTTTTCTTTCGTGGAAGAAATCGGTATTGGTAGGAGGCGGTTCGCCCGGATCGTGCACGAAGCAGCCAAAGATTACGGTTGGATGGTTGGAACCACGAGAAAGACCAAGAGGTCTGGCTACGATCTCCTCGTCGCGTTCCTTAAGCCAAATTCAAGAAGAATAGACGTGAACGACTTCTCTCAACGCTTTGAAACGTCTATTGAATCCCTCGCGGAGGTTCAAGGGATCCTCTCTCTGATACAGCATTCTTCCAAACGCATGGTTGTTAACGTTCCCGTTGCGCCCTTGGAACGCTATAAGCAGATGGATTTGCCCTTTCCTTTGCGGCTTGTTATCGATATGGGGCCCAATAAGAAGAGAAGGAACCATGTAAAGATCAGTGGGATTTATCTGAAGAAGTACGACAGGCTGGACGATGAACTCATTCACTTCCTTGAGAAGCTCCATCCCCGGTACCTTTCGAACGACGTAAAGGAAAGCTACGCTGCTTCCTTTCTACACCAGGCTTACCACCCAGATTCGACGATCATCCGAAATCTCTGGTTGTATAAGTATCAGCTTCCGCGGAGGAAGGAAAGTAGGAGGGCGGGAATCCCCCTTGCCGAGATAGACGCGGCTTACCACTATCCTGACGATCGAAAGATCGTCTTCACGGAGGTAAAGTCCTTTGAAAAACCCGAACAGGTTAGATCTACCCTGGGAGGGAGAGGAGGGAAGAACGGTAAGCTCGATAGGTACAGGATCGTGGCTAAAATCCTTGAGAAACAGGGCTATGAGGTCATACCGGCGATCGCCATCATCCTTCATCCCAAAAGGGAGCAGTTCGTTGAGGAGATGTGGAAGGAGTTGAAATCCCTTGCCTTGGAGAAAGAATACGAGAACCTCATCACTTACTTCCTTGTTCCTGAGGATCCGCGGAGACCGAAGATCTACACCTACGAGCTCTAAAGCCTTTTATAGCTACCTCTATACTAACAGTTTACGGGCGTGGTCGGGGTGGTGTAGCCTGGAAGCATGCGGGACTGTGGATCCCGAGGCCCGGGTTCAAATCCCGGCCCCGACCCTGGTGATACTATGCGGATTGAGGTAGATCCGAGGAAGATGGGGGGCAAACCTGTCATAAAGGGCACTCGAATCACTGTGGAAAGGATCCTTGAACTATTAGAAGAAGGCTACACTCCCAAAGAGATTGCGGAAGAGCTGGGAATAACCGTAGAAGACGTTAGAGCTGCTGTAGAATACGCTAGACATCTCGTTGCCGGCGAGGAGGTCGTAGGCATTGCTGAAGTTACTTATTGACGAGAATCTTGGTAAGACCGTTGTTCAGAGTTTAAGGAAGAGGGGTTTTCACGTTCAGAGTGTTGCTGAACTTATGAGGGGAGCGACGGACGAAGAGGTGGCAGAAAGGGCCAGAAAAGAGGACAAAGTTGTTGTCACAATGGATAAAGACTTTGGCAGGTTCGCAGTTGCGTCAGAGATCCCAGGACTCCTCCTAGTAAGGGTTCCGCACGTCGGAGAACGGCTTGTAGAAATTCTAGTGTCCGTCCTGGAAAAGGTAGAAAACCTCTACGGCTATATTACGGTTGTTGATAGAAACGGGAGAATCCGGAGGCGTCCCCTCTAGTGGTCGGGGTGGTGTAGCCTGGAAGCATGCGGGACTGTGGATCCCGAGGCCCGGGTTCAAATCCCGGCCCTGACCCTACTAATAAAGAAAAACGCCCGGAACGTCGCGATCGTTACACCCCTTCTCGTGATTAAGTTCCCGCGGGATGGAAAGCTTTCGAGGATCTTCAAGGAGTTTTACCTTACCTGGAAGGCCTTCCTCCGAGGGGTTTCCCCTCCACCAATTCTCTTTGGTCCCTTCCTTCTTCGGCCAACGGTGAGGGTTTTGCTGAAGCATCTCACACCGAAGGAGGCTCTTTCCTTGGCTCCCTGTGTAGAGAAGGCCATTCAAACCCTTTCTGAAGCGCGCATTGAGCACAGGGAGCTCCGCCATCCGGAGAACCACATAGGCTTCTGGAGAGGGAAGGTTGTTTTTCTGGACTTCGACCACGGAAGGATCACCAATCGATCCCGGGATCTGAATAAGTTTCGAGCCTGGATCGAGG
The DNA here is from genome assembly GCA_015520865.1 of Candidatus Iainarchaeum sp. Classification (GTDB taxonomy): domain Archaea; phylum Iainarchaeota; class Iainarchaeia; order JAADDC01; family JAADDC01; genus WANZ01. The sequence continues at coordinate 791 of WAPE01000033.1, read as the reverse complement.
ATCTAAAGAAAGCCGTGGCTAGATCTAGCTGGCAATCTCCCTAATGATGGCTTCCACAACCTCCTTGGGAGCATTTGTCTTTACTGCCCTAGGTTCAAAGGCCGAGCGGCTCGCCTCAAAGCCCAAATCCTTTAGCGCTTCGATCACCTTCTTTACGGGAGGAATCGATGTTTTTAGCTCCTTTGCGAGGAAGTGAAGGTGGTAATAACCCACCGTGTTTACCTCTACTCTAGCTAGCTCCAAAAACCGCTTTACTTCCCTTCCATAGTATTCGTCCCAAAGCTCTAGCATCCTTTCGACGAGATCCTTTTGATAAAGTGCCCCTGTCCAGATCGGTCCGAGCCCTTCAACGATCCTTATCCTTTCTGCCGTTGAAGACACGAAGGAGGGTTTCTTGATAACCCTTCCAATAACCCTGATGTGATGTTCTGCAAAGAAGGAGAGGACGGGCTGAAGGGCCTTTTCAAATACCATGAGATGATGCTGAACGTAACCGAGTAGCACCCTAACGGCAAACTCCTTGTACCAGGGAAGCCGTTTAGCGACGACGTGGTACTTCCTCATCGCGGCGTTGGGTGAAGCCCCTGCCAGGGGAGCAGTATCGGTGGCGGTAACGAGAAGAACCCCATTGTGGGTGATTGAGTGGGAGAGGGACTGTAAAAAGGGTGAAGGGCTTCCAAACGGATCCAAGTCAATGGCCAAGAATCTTCGTCGATGAAAGAGCTGATTAACGTCCTCATTAAGAAATTCTGCCTTTATTCCATACCTTTCGGCGTTCTTCTTGGCAAGCT
>WAPE01000032.1 GCA_015520865.1 Candidatus Iainarchaeum sp. | reverse complement strand
GCTCCCCTCTAAGAAGATCGTCATCGATGATTTTTCTGGCCCCGTTCTCTTTATCGGTGATCTCCACGGTGACCCCACAGCCGTTAGGATTGCCAGGTCCTTCCTTGAGAAGAACAACGGAAAGGTAGTTTTTCTCGGGGATTACGCCGATAGAGGAAGGTACCAGAGGAAGACCCTAACAAGCCTCTTCCGGCTCTTTCTCGATTATCCCGAGTCCGTCACCCTTCTTCGGGGGAACCACGAGGTTGGTCCAAGGGATCATCCCCTTTACGTGGGCCCTGTTTTTCCTTACGACATTTCCCTTTATCTTTCGCCTGAAGAGCTCGAGCTCTACGAAGCGATTCACGTGAAGCTCCCGGTCATCTATTACAACGAGGTTATTGGTGTTGTGGCTGTCCACGGCTTTCTTTCGCGTTCGATTCTCGAGAAGCTCCCGAAAGTTGACCTTAGTCCACAGGACGAGTTCTTCATCCTTTGGAGCGACACGGATCCCTTATCTACAGAGTTCCGAGGCGTTTCTGTTCCTGATCCGTGGGATTGGAGTGCAGAGAAGGCGGAAGAGGTTTTAGAAGAAAGGGATCTCTTCCTTCTCAAGGGTCATTCTCCCCACGAGTTGAAGAAGCACTTTAGGAGAGTGGCCGTTCTTTTTGCCCATTGCAAGGACACAGGAGGCTACTATTCCGAAGGTGTTCGCTACGCCATCTTCGATAGGGGATTAAGATTCTTCGAGGAGGTTCCCTGTGGGGAGCACAAGAAGATCACCGCTTCATTACGATCTTACGGTATGGTATGATGGGCAGTATTCCTACCTCTACGACCCCTGGGACCTCCTTTAACAGACGCCTTAGCTCCTCTGGATCTTCCTCTATTGGGACGATGTCCACAACCCGATTTCCGAAACTATTTTCTCTTCGAGCTACGATCTCTCCATAAAGGGATATAATGGGCTCTATCTTGTCTGAGAGGTACGTCGTATACTCTACCGATACTGTGTGGTACCTCTGACGCAGGAAGACGATCGTTTTATCGGCACCTATCTCGTAGAGCCTCAGGAGCATGGGGCAGTTGCAGTTCCCCACCGTGAAGAGGCCCTCCTTCACCTCAAAGTCTAGGAGAATGTATAGGTACTCGGGATAACCCAACTCCGTTTCTAGACCGATCCGGGTCGCTAGATCGGCCTGTTTTGGTGAAATTGGGACGAGTTTCAGGCTGCTTCCTTCCGTGTTCTTCAAACTCGCTGCCCGTATCAGAGCTTCCTCTACCTCCTTCCCTATAACGGTGAAGGTCCCCCTGTTGGGGAGCAGCCCGGCGTAATTAATTTCCTTCATCGTTCCACCAGCGGAATCTCCTTTTCCACTACCCCCGTTATGGCATCCACCACAAGTTTGTACTTCTTTCCGCCTCTTAAAACGATTCCTACCCAAACCGGCCTGTAAATGGCTTCTACCTCCCTTGGAACAACCCCTGGCCAGATCGAGCGAAGGATTTCGGCGACCCGGTCTTCCTTGAAGTTGTAGGGAAGAACCTCCTTCTCATCGAGCTTTACCTCCGTGATGAGGAGCTCCTTCATGGAGGGAATGAGGGAATGTTCAGGGGAAAGCGGCAGCTCTATCTCGAGGGGTGTATAATACCTTCCGTTCTCCTCTTTTACCATTCCTGACTGCTTCAATAACTCAAGCTCCTTCTCCACGACACCTGGTGGCACCTTTGCCTTTGCAACGATCTCCGAGAGCGTTGAACCTGGATGATTTTTCAGGAAGATGAGTAGCTTCCTCTGGTTCCTGCTTAGCTTGTAAAGGTACTTCAATCCCTTGGAAAAGACGATCTTCCCGTCCTTGTAATGGATGAATTCCCCTTCGTAGCCGTCTATGTACGCTACTCGCTTCGTCGAGCTCGTAGGTATATTGTAGTAAACGAAGGTAACTTCCCAGACGGGAACGAATTTCAGGGAAAGATCTACGACGTTTCCACCACCTCCGAGGAGCCTCTTCACGAGGGAAGAGCCGTGGGAAGCCATAATTCTCTTCGCCTTTTCTTCCGTGACCTGGACAACGAAGGAGCGCTTCAGATCCTCTCCTTCTTTCTTCTCCGCGTCTTTCACCTCCACTCCCCCCTCCTCTACTTCAAATTCTTGCCCCCTTTCTACTTTTTCGTCCACGGCTACCTCCCTTCCCTCGTGTTGACTCTTCCTCGGTCTTATCCTAACTAGAAACGCCCTTGAGGTCGAATCCTCACGATCTCCTAGGATGGCTACACCTACCGGCAACCTCCTCATCCTCACACCGCTGTACTCCTTGGGTAATATCGTCGGCATACGTTTCTCTACAGCTTTTACGTCCTCTCCAAAGACGAGCTTGTGGACGATGAGGACGTCTAACTGGGATAGAACCCTCGTGTCGATGGCAGAGGGCTGCTGGGTAGCAAATACAAGGGAGCATCCTGGTCTTCTCCCCTGCTTTACGTATTCGATGAGGGGATCCGTGGCGGCGGTTTTCTTCGAGCCCGCTGGTATGAGGGTATGGGCCTCGTCGATGATGAGCCACGTTGGTGGGATATCTACCTCCTTCTTTTCCGATTCGGATAGCTTCAATAGCTCTGCTGCTACGCTCCGCGTTATGAGCTTTCTTGCCTGGAGGATTCGCCTCGCCATGATCCCGATGACGAGTGCGCCTACACTTTCCTCTAAGAAAGAGATGTCGAGGATGCTGATCTTCCCTTTCTTTATGATCTCCGACAGAGGGGTTCCTTCCTTGTCAAAGATGCCCCAGTTCCTCGCCGCGTAGAACCTCGAAAGCAGAGCCCTCACCGTTTCCTTTTTGAATCCCTTCTCCTTGTCTAGAAGCTCCTCCTCGTTTTCTAGAACATCTATGATGTCTTCCAGTCCATAGTCTTCTCCGTACTCGTTTCTCACGATTTCTAACACCTTGTCTAGCAATAGCCCCGCCGGAGAAAATCGATCGAGGCCGAAGGTTAGCACCCAGTCGTCTGTCGTTAGCATGGAGGGTTTCAGGGAGAAAACCTTGTCGTAGGTCTCAGGAGGGATCTGTTCAGCCATTCCCTTAGGAACGTAAACCTCTACGTTGTCGTATCCCCTGGGGGAAAGCCCCCATTCTGCCAATTTCTCCAGTTCGTCTTCTTGGCGATTTGGGAGCTTCATGGACCAGAAGATACCGATGGGGTCGATGATGAGAACGCCTACATAGGGATTCTTTTCGGCGAGCTCTTCGGCGATAACACCTAACGTGTAGCTCTTTCCGCTTCCTCGAGCTCCAGCGACGAAGACGACGTGGGGAAGGAGCGCATCGAGGTAAAGGTCGTATCCGAAGAGGGGGCCTTCCTCTTCGATCCTTCCGATGTGAAGGGCCGTCTTAAAGCCCTCCCGCTTGAACATGCTCCTTTTCCTGCCAACGATGGCTCTTCTCTCCTCATCGCTCCTCAGAATTTCCAGCGGCTCCACCAAGGAACACCTCCAGGGTCGTTTGCTCGGTCGGGCTAACCTTCCTTATCCTTTCCTTTATCCCCTCGTCCACCTTAACTTTAAGTTGCTTGAAAATATTAAGTGCTACCTTTGGCCCAACGATTCGTGCCACGTCGACGGGATCGGCCTTCTTTAGTTTTTCAATGGATGTTATTCCGGCGTTGTAGAGCTTTCTTGCACGCTTTCTACCGATCCCTTTCAGCTCGATAAGCGGAATGAGCTCTTCTTTAACACCATACTTTATTCTTAGCTCCATCTTCAGCCCGTAGACTGAAAGGGACCCGTTACCAGCCACCTTGGCTATCTCGGAGAGTGAGTGGGCGAGCCATTCACCGATGGAGAGGAGCCCCCTGAGGATGCCCGGTGAGACACCAAAATCTTTGAGGATCTCCTCTTCTTCCGCTTCATTGATCCATTTTTCGAGGAGGAGCGCTAGCTTTAGCTTGTTTAGAAAGTGGATGTCCTCCAGGGCATCTTCAAAGGGAATGGGAAGCTCTTCCTTCCTTTCCTCCGCGAGTGTTAGCAGCTCGATCTCTTCCTTCCTAGAGACAGGGAGGTAGGGATAGAACTCTGGAGATGAGGCGATCAGGAAGAGAACGGGGAACTCTCCTACCTTTGGGTGCTTTGCAAAGGTGTAGAAGTTCCAACCTGTTTCAGGATCGATGTAGAGGGATGCAACCCGGGCCCCCAGCTTCGTGGGGGAGAAATCCCCGACCATTTCCCAGTCCTCTAGCTCGAACACCGCCGACTCTAAAAGGTCTAGAAGCTTCTCGAGATCTTTGTTCTGGTAAAAGAAGAAGGTGCTCGTGAAGAACTTTACGAGATCCTCCCAGCTTCTTACCGTTCGATCGGCTACGAGACCCAGCGTGTGGAAGCGAACGGATCGGTATCCTGATAGCCTAGAAAATACCTCTTCAGGCTTCCCCATGACGTACTTCTCGAAGTAGTGTTCGGCATCCTTTTCTGACCGTGCTATGATGATGGCTTCTCCCCTTTCGTCGTACTTCGGTCTTCCAGCCCTCCCAGCCATTTGCTTGTACTCCCTCACGGGTATTTCCCTTGAGTAGAAGCCTTCTCCCCTCCTGACGGAGGAAATGATAACCCTGAAGGCTGGAAGATTGACCCCGGCTGCTAGCGTGGGCGTCGCTACGACAACCTTTATGTCTCCTGAACGAAAGCCGTCCTCTACGGCCTCCCTCTGCTTCTGAACAAGTCCCGCGTGATGAAAGGCCACCCCGTGGAGGATATCCTCTGCCAGCTCTTTACATTGGGTTGTAGGAGTCTCCAGAGCATTGAGGACGCGCTCTGCAAGGGATCTTAACCTTCTCTTCGATCTGATAAAAGGATCAACCACCTTCCTTAGCTTTCTTGCCTTTGACATTGCTGATTTCCTCGTGGGAGCAAAGATGAGGACCCCTTTACCCTTCTTTAAGGCGTCCACGATGAGGTTCTCCTCTTCGCCAAACTCCACCTCTTCCCCCGTGTTGAACCTCACCACACCGTTGTAATAAACTCCTTCAACAAGCTCCACAGGTCTCCAGTTTGATACAACGAGTTTCGAGTTTAGCCAGCCGGCGATCTCCTCTGCATTGGGTATCGTCGCCGAGAGGGCAACGATCTGAAGGTCATACGACTTCATCCTCGTGAGAAGGACTTCCAGCGTGGGACCCCGATCAGAATCGAGCATATGCACCTCGTCTACGACGAGAACGCCTACGTCTGGAAGCCAGGGAGCTCTATGTCTTATCAACGAGTCCAGTTTCTCGTAGGTAGTGAAGATAGCGTCGTACTTCTTTAGATGGGCGTCCTTAGAGTCGTAATCGCCTATCGAGAGGGCCGTCTTGAACTCTGGGTACTTTCGGGCGAAGTCCTTGAAGTGTTCTACCGCTAGAGCCCTAAGGGGAGACGTATAAACGGCTTTCTTTCCCCGAAGGATCGTCGCTACCATGGCTAGCTCCGCTATCGTTGTTTTTCCCGATGCAGTTGGCGAAGCAACGACAAGATTTTCGCCGTTGGTTACACCTGCCCTTATGGCCTCCTTCTGGACGGGGTTGAAGTCTTCGTAGCCGTTCCTATTGAGAACAAGCTCTTCCGCATCCACGAAGAAATCTTGTGAAGAACCTTTATTTAACCCAACGGAGGAGCCCCTTCAGAACCTCTATCTCTTCCTCCACCCTTTCTCTCGCTTCCTCAAGCCTCTTCAGCCTTCCATTTAGGAGGGTTCCCTTCACCTCCTTTATCTTCTCGACAAACTCGCCGAACTTCCGGTTCTTATAGACCGGGCTTCCGTCAAGGGTCTCTTTTAACCTCTCCCTGTACTCCTTGTTCTTTTGTAATGTTTCTATGATCTTTCGGCCTCTTTTATCTTCAAACAGCCGTTCTGCTTCTATCTTCTCAGCTAGTTCCCTGTACTCGCTATCTATCAAAGAAAGGAGCCTGTGCTTAATCCTGAGGGGATCTAGAAGCCGTTTTCTATTCTCTAACCTTCTCATCTTGGCAATCTGGTAGATGATTTCCTTCCTTCGCTCTTCGAGCTCCTCCAACCGCTCTTTTATCATCTTTCTCGACGGATAAACAACGGTTATCTTTCCTCCTTGCTTCTCTATCCTCAAAAATCCTCCCATCTCGACGTACCGGTAGAGTTCTTCCGCTTCTTCCCTAGGAACGATCTTCTCGAGATCCTTTACGGACGAAACGAGTAGCGCCACGTAATAATAGGGCTCGTGATATAAAAATCACTCGATGTGGATGGCACCCTCGGCGATCTCCATGGCAGCCCTTAGCTTCCTTTCGCTGGAAGAGAAAACGGTAAAGAGAACATCTCCCTTCTTTACCTTGTCCCCCACCTTCACGTTCATCCAGATTCCAGCCTTCTTATCGGTGGGAGCTCCCGCGTAGCGGGCGATCTTGGCGATCTTCTGGATGGAGATGTAGGAAACCTTTCCATCCCTTTCTGCTGTCACTTCTGCGTTGTGCAGGCCTGGTTCTAGGTCCTCCGGTTTTACTTCTGGGTCGCCGCCCTGGGCTTCTATGATCTCTCTAAGCTTCTTCTCTGCTTCGCCGCTCCTGACCTGATCCATGGCCAGCTTCCTAGCTCGGCTCACGGGAACCTTCTTCAGGAAGGCCAGAAGCCTGGAGGTTATCTCAACCCCTTTTTCTAGAAGATCCTGGGAAAGGCCCCTCTCGTAGGTTAGAAGCACGTCTTTTGCTTCAAGAACGGGCCCTATACCCTTTCCTATGGGCTGGATTCCGTTGGAGATAAAACCAACCACCTTTATGCCTAAAAGATCTCCCAGCTCCTTGAACTTCTTTTCCCAGTCCCTCGCCTCGTTGAAGGAGTGGATCTTTGCCTCAGGACCGACTGGAAGATCGAGAACCATGTACTTTGACGAGACCGCCACCTTCTTGGCCATTACAGAGGAAAGAACCATTCCAAGGGGATCGAGGCGAAGGGGTCTTCGGATCTGTATGAGTCTGTCGTCTGCAGATGCGATGTTGGCGCCTCCTCCCCAGGCTATCACTCCACCGACCGTTTCAACGATCTCCTTTATCTCTTCTGCACTTAGATCCACCCTAGCCAGCACCTCCATCGTGTCTGCTGTGCCTGCAGGGGATGTGATTGCCCTGGAGGATGTCTTTGGAACCTTATAGCCCAGAGAGGCCATTATGGGGACGAAGAAGAACGTGATCCTGTTTCCAGGAACCCCTCCTATACTGTGCTTGTCTACAACCTCTCCCTCTAGTTGAATCCGCTCTCCGGAATCGGCTATGGCCTTCGTTAATGCCACCGTTTCATCCATATCAAGCCCGTTGATCTCGCAGGCCGTTATAAAAGCCGAAGCTTCCGCCGTGAAGAGGGCACCGCTCATAACATCCTCGATGATCTTCCTGATTTCTTCCTCCGTGAGCTTCTTGCCGAATATCTTCTTCCGAATTGCCTCTATGCTGGCGGGTGGTTCTTCGGGATACACCTCTACGAGATCACCCGTCTCTATACCGAGCTCTTCGGCCACGTCGGTTAGAACACCTACTTCGTCCTCCGCTACGGATCTTTTGGCTGTGTTTAGGATTGCCACAACTCGTTTTCCGTTCTTTGCTATTTCTACCCTTCCATCGGGCCCTTCTCCCATCCTCTTTGCGGTTTTTTCGTTGAGAACGACGACGTACTTGTCTGCGTCTAGGTCTAGTACCTTCGCCCTGAGCTCCACGCCCTAGAAAAAGAAGGAAGGTTATAAAGGCCTTGAGGTAGAGAATCTTCGTGGAGGTTCGAAGGTACCTCATGCTGAAGAGCAAGTACCTCCCGCTTGTGCTTTCTGGAAAGAAGCGTATTAGTATTCGCCGAAGGAGCCGTTTGAAGGAAGGAGATTACTTCTTCATCCACTCTGGCGGCAAGGTTTGGGGAATAGGGAAAGTAACGAAGGTTGAAAGGATAAAGAAGAGCGAGATAACGCCTAAGCACGCGGAGCTAGAAGGTATGAGCTTCAATGAACTAAAGAAGGAGCTCGATCGAATCTACGGTAAAAAGGACGTTCCTCTGGTTGTTATTCACTTTGACCTCGTAAAGGTTTTCGACGAACCCTTTGAGGTAGAAAGAAGGTTCTACGGAGAACACACGCCGGGGGAGATCGCTAGGCTGGCCCTCAAAGAGGGGATCCCCCTTGATGAAGAAGCCACCTGGATCCTTCGGCGGCTCGCCGAGACAAATAGCATCCGCCAGGTAGCTATGGAGATGGGGGGACTGGGAAAGAGAAAGAAGGTGCGGGCGGTGCTTCGCCGCGCCGTGGAAGAGTTAAGGGAGAGGGGTGTTATTTCTTAGTTGTCTTCGTCGTCCTCTTCCTTGTCCTTCTTGTCCTCTTCACCGTCTTCTCTGCCTCTTTCATGATCTTTTCTGCTGAAGCCTCTGTTTTTACCTTTGTTTCATCTGCGGGCTCCATTACTTCCTCTTCTAGCTCAAAGATCTTTCCGCTCTGGTAGATCACTAGTGCTATCACTAGTAGGAAGACCCAGAAGAACCACAGGGCCGCCTTTACCGACATTACGCCCCATACATCCATGTAGTCGACGCCGTTGGAGTAGGGATAAACACCGGCTGCCAGTGCCTTTATTGAGCATATTAGGTAGCCTGTTTCGTCACCCGTCTGCTTAACGCCCTCTAGACAGAAGTGCACGTCCTTGATCTTATCCCAGGTCACTACGAGATCGATGGTGGCTCCCAGGAAAAGCAGTAGGGCCACCAAAACGAGGAGGAGCCCTAGCAGCTTCGGGACTATGATGTACCTCCCTCCGATCCTCGCCGTCATGATCCTCTTCATCCTACCACCCGTTAGAAAGAATGCACAGAGGTATAAAAAGGTGCTGTTACTTCACCGCCACGTAGGTTATCCTCCTGCTCTTCTCATTAGGGGGCGCCGTTTTCAGCGTCTCGAATGTGTACAGCTCCCTGAAACCAACAGATCTCATCATCTTCTCGAGCTCTTCTGGGGTATACATACGTACACCAACGTGGATTTCTTTTACTAGCTCCAATTTGTTGTTTAGATCTTTGAAGAGGCGGATTTTCAGCTTGCTCACCCTTTCTTCTACGGTGTTCTCCGTTATTTCGATAAGGTCCCCTCTTCTTATTGCACCTGTGAAGTTCTTGTCTGCAAACCCCCTTCCAAAGATAGGAAAATCTAGAAGAAGGGCTCCGTTCGGTCTTAGAGCTTCGTAAAAGTTCTCCAGCACCTTTAGGTTTTCTTCGTGATTGAAGTAGCCAAAGCTCGTAAACCAGCTGATGATAGCATCGTAAGTTCCCCTATATGCTTTCGGATCCCTTAGGTCCCCTACCCAGCAATCGTGACCTCTTTTTCTCGCCTCCTCCACTAGCTCTTCGCTGATGTCAAATCCCTTCACCTCGTAACCGAAGCTCTTCAGGAAGGGATGAAGTCTTCCATTGCCACAGGGAGCATCCAGGACCTTCTTGTACTCCTCCCTTGTCCTTATTTTTACCCATTCGAGTAAGGAGTGAATGAACAGGGCCTCCCATTCACTTTTCTCCTCCCGATCACTTATATGCCAGATGTACGCATCGTAGCTCATTCATCCACCCCGTATCGCTTCCTTAGCTTCTCGATATTCCTCTCCATAACCTCCGAAAGGGGGATGTTTAGCTTGTGGGCGAGTACCGCCGCGTACCAGAGGATGTCTCCTAGCTCTTCCACGAGCCAATCGATATCGAGTTCTTTCTTATCCCTCCAGGCCTTCTTCACTACTTCTGCAAGCTCTCCGGCTTCACCGTTTATCGCTAGGGCAAGATAAACAATATCCGATAATTCTCCAGGCTCTCCCCACTCCTTCAGAGTTTTCAGAGCTTCCCGCTGGAAGTCATCGGCGTCCATGGATAAAAATAGGTCCAAAGCTCTTATCAGCCTTCGCTTTTCACGATCCTTATCCTCTTCCTGAAGAGCAAGGCTTCCACGAGCTTCCTTCTTCCGCTTTCCAACAATCTCCACACCGTCGCCCTCGAAACACCCATCTTCTCTGCTGCTTCTTCTTGCTTCAATCCCAGGTAGTCCACCAGCCGCATGGCTTCCAGCTCGTCGTCCGTTATGTATATTTCTTCCTGCCAGCCCGGCGGCTCGAAGAACATCTCCCTATACATCCACCCCTTTCTAACCCTCTTTCGAGGTCT